>JBOFGC010000375.1:0-6033 GCA_051648945.1 Bacilli bacterium | reverse complement strand
ATCCACTCGCAGAACGACTAAAGTTTTTAAGTATTTTCAGCTCGAATTTAGATGAATTTTTCATGGTTCGTGTTGCAGGATTAAAAGACCAGGTACGTGTAGGTTTTGATGAGCCAGATAGAAAAAGCAACTTAACGCCGACACAACAACTCGATGCCATCTGTGTAGAAGCGCATCGACTTGTTGAAGACCAATATAGTATTTGGCGCAATCACTTACTACCAGAATTTGAACGCGAAGATTTCCATGTTCATCGTATGCATGAACTGAGTAATGATCAGTTGCTCTATTTAGAAGATTATTTTAATACGCAAATATATCCTGTGTTAACACCGATTGCGATTGATGCGTATCGACCATTTCCGATGTTGCTCAACCGTAGTTTGAACTTAGCGGTTATTCTGAATGACGACGACGAGCCGGTTGGTCAAAGAAAGAAAATCGGTATCGTGCAAGTACCAGGTATGTTAAAACGCTACATATCACTTCCAAGTAAAAAGAATGAAATTAACATCGTATTTACAGAAGATGTAATTTCACATTATATTGGCCAGTTGTTTGTTGGCTACGACGTTGAAACAGTTACACAATTCCGCATTACACGAAATGCCGATTTAACAATTCATGAAGAAGGCGCTCGTGACTTGTTAAAAGTCATCGAAACAGAATTGAAAAAACGTAAATGGGGCGAAGCAGTTCGTTTAGAAGTAAGTGCAAACGGTATTAGTGATGAAATACTGAACTTATTAATTGAAGAACTCGAAGTAGAAGAACGTGATGTTTTTGTTCTTGACGGACCGCTTGATTTTACGTTTATTATGGGACTTGCAAAACAAATGGGACAGTTACGTGCAGATTTAGTACACAAACAGTACATTCCTAAATATCCAAAAGATTTAATTCAAGGACGTAGCCTCTTTGAACAAATCAGGAAAAAAGATGTGCTGTTACATCATCCATTTGAATCGTTTACACCTGTTGTCGAATTGATGCATCAAGCAGCAGAAGACCCGTATGTATTGGCCATCAAACAGACGTTGTATCGCGTAAGTGGTGATTCTCCAATCATCCATGCACTAAAGCGTGCAGCGGAGAAAGGAAAACAAGTTACCGTACTTGTTGAATTAAAAGCTCGTTTTGATGAAGAAAACAACGTACAATGGGCAAAAGAACTGGAAAAAGCCGGATGTCACGAAATTTATGGAATGAACTTTTTGAAAACGCACTCGAAAATTACGCTCATCGTCAGACGAAAAGAAAACAAAATTGAACGCTTTGTACATTTAGGAACGGGAAATTATAACGATGTAACAGCAAAAATCTATACAGATTTAGGATTACTTACTGTAGACCCAGACTTAGGAGAAGACGCAACACATTTCTTCAATTATTTAACAGGATATACGGACCAACCGAAATACCAAAAAATTTATGTTTCACCTTATAACATTCAAGACCATTTCATTCGTTGTATTGAAGAAGAAATCAAATTCCAAGAGCAGTTTGGAAATGGTCGAATTATTGCGAAGATGAATTCACTTACGGACAAGCCACTCATCGACAAGTTGTATGAGGCAAGTCAAAAAGGTGTGAAAATTGACTTGATTGTTCGCGGTACATGTTGCTTGCGTCCTGGAATTCCGTTTGTAAGTGATAATATTACTGTTCGTTCTATCGTAGGCCGACTGCTAGAACATAGCCGTATTTATTATTTCCATCACAATGGCGAAGAGAAGTATTACTTGTCAAGTGCGGATTGGATGACACGGAACATGGAAAAACGTGTTGAAATTAGTTTCCCGATTGAATCAGATGCTTTAAAACTGCGTTTGAAAAATTTATTGCAATTACAATTAGAAGATAATGTAAAATCGCGCATACAACAAAGTGATGGTACTTATGTGAAAAGTGAAAAAGGCACACTCGAGGTAGATAGTCAGAAGATTTTAATGGGTGAAGCCAAATTAAAAATGGAAAAAACGGTAGAACAAGACGAAGAATATTTGTAATTAAAATGAAAAAGCCCTTGTTAGAGGGGCTTTTTTTCATTTTGGGAATCCAGGCGATGTTGCATAATTTGGATAAGCTGGATAAGTCATTTGCTGTTGGTACATTGGATACTGCTGAAATTGTTGGGGATACGGTTGATACTGCTGTGGAAAAGGTTGCGGCTGATATTGTGGATAGTATGGCGGTGGATAGGCATATTGTGGTTGCTGAAAGCCATATCCGTACGGAGGCGTTCGTCCAACGAGCCAGCCGAGCGTTCCTCCGAGTAATCCGCCAATTAGCAATGTTCCTAAAATAGGGGCGAAAAAACAACGCGAACGTGTGTTATAATTATCATATTGTATAGGCATGTACCCATGTTGAGTAGTATACGGTGAAAAATTATACATACTTTTACACCTCCTTTGTAGGTGACTATAATGTAGTATATGTAACATCAGAACATTTGCGCTTGTACGATAATATTCGAAAACAAAGGTGGGGGTTTTAAATGTTAGATCCAATCGAAGTGCTCACACATCCGGAAAATATCACCCCATTTTTCCAACCGATTTACGGAGCAGACACGCATGATGTGGTAGCGTTTGAAGTACTCGCACATTATGTAACAGAACAAGGTACAACAAGTTTAAAATCTTTTTTTGAAGATGGACAAGTCCCAGACGACTATGTACTAGAAGTAGAGAGGAAAGTATGTGAATTAGCGCTTATAAAAGCGGAAAAATTCACAGGTGAAGAAAAAATTATTCTTCACAAAAATCCAGACTCACTTTTAAGCGACACGGAAGATTCATTTCTCTCAATGTTGAAAAAAAGTAACGTTGGACTTCATCGTTTTATTATTGCAATAAAATTAAACGCCTTTCAGGGCGATACAGAAGGATTAGGGCATTTGTGTCGTTATTATCGCACATATGGCATTCGCTTCGCTGTGGAGCATGCTGGAGGTTTTGCAAGCGGTGTAGACCGTATGTCTAAAATCTTTCCTGATATCATAAAAGTGGATTTACAACCACTTCGTCACATGCAAAATACACATCACATTCAAGAGGTGTATCAAACATTGGCACTTTTAGCACGAAAAATTGGTGCAAGTCTAATGTACCACAATATCGAAACACTTTATCAATTGAAGTATGCTTGGGCAAATGGCGGTAGATACTATCAAGGAACATTTCTTCAAAAACCTGTGCTTGCAGTCGAAGATATCGTGAGTGTAAAGCAAAAGTTACGGAATGACATACACAGTTTTATTCTCCATGAAAAACAAACGCTAGAAAGAAGTTATGACAGTCGCTTGTATTTTGAAAAAGATATTCAGCAACTGCTCAGCAAATACAGTTTTTCAACGAGTACGATTGATCAATGGTTAGAGGCTGTTGTAAATAAAACGGAACGCTATGCTTTTCGGATGTATGTTTGTGATGCAGATGGTTTTCAGCTGTCGAGCAATTTTTATCGACAAGAAAGCAATTGGCAAGTTGATGCACAATACAAAGGGAAGAATTGGAGTTGGCGTCCCTATTTTTTAGCAACGATTTTAAAAATGAGTCGTGATGAACGTGGTGAATTGAGCGACTTATATAGTGATTTGAGTAGCGGAATGATGATTCGGACGTTTTCGTATCCATTAGACAGTGATGCCTACTTATTTGTCGATATTTCGTACGATTTTTTATACGAAAATGATTTATTATAGTTCGAATTCCAATTTGTATGAAAAATGTTGAAACTAGTTGAAAAAGGATATTCTAAAAAAATATAGAGTATGGTAAACTACACCTACTTAGATTTGCTGCACGAATGTTTTTCTGACTATGTGTGAAGTAATTATGTTTTTATGCTTGTACACACGCAATTTGTCAGTAAAGTTTGTCAGTGATTAAATTTAGACAAAACAATTTTCTCACACTACTTGTAATGATTGAGTGAATTGGATAGAATGTAAATTGTTGCGATTGAATTTCTCGCTATGGAAAGAAGGGTTGAGCATGAGTACAGTAAGATTAAAAGATGTAATGGTTCGATTAGAAGATTTAGTTGAGCGTGCAAAAGAGGGAGACGCATCCCCTTTTAATTTCGGCAATATTTGTAGCGTTCGTTACTTAAATAAGAGTGAAACGTTTGAGCTTGAGGTACATCCTCAAGATAACAAAACAGACAAAACGAATGTATACCAATTCGACAATATCGATATTTTAACGATCGAGATTTTTGAATTAGTTGCTCAAAACGACGAAGAAAACAGCTCAAATTAAGAAAAAGTTGATTAAAATCCGAGAAATATAGGATTTTAATCAACTTTTTTGTTTTCTTTGTCAACTTTCCCCACTTATTGATGAACGAAATTGTTTGCATGATAGATTGTACGCACAGTACTGTAAAGTAGTAGAACGGATGTTTAGGAAAAAAACATGAAAACTTAACGAAACTGTATGCGTAACATGATACAATAGACAGTGTTGTAAGCGTGAAACAAAGTAGAGAAAAATAGAGAAATGGGGTAGGAGATTATGGTGGATTACCAAACACTCGAAAATGAAATGGTTGGAAACTGGATCATCCCTTCAGAAAAAGTTGCACATGTGCAAATGAATAATAGTTTAGAACATGCACTACTCGTTCTCACACGAACAGGCTACACAGCCATTCCAGTTTTAGATTCGAGTTATCGCTTTCATGGCTTAATTAGTATGCCGAAAATTATGGATGCGATTTTAGGAATTGAGAGAATTGAGTTTGAAAAGTTAGAAACACTTAAAGTAGGAGAGTTTATGAGTCATAACATTCCCCGCTTTAAGGCACATTATTCACTCTATCACGGTCTTGAAGCGCTCGTGAACAATCCGTTTCTGTGCGTGGTTGATGGCGATGACCAATTTCTTGGCATTCTCACACGACGCGTATTGTTGAAACAATGGAAAAAAGACTTAATTGAAGCAAAAGAAATAGAAGCAATTTCGTGAAAAAAGATAGCGTTCCGTTTTGCTATTAAAATGCGGAACGACTACTTTTTCCTAGAGAAAGCGCACAAGTATTTGAAAAATAGGATGGCAATGCTATACTATACATATACACATTGCACCTTCAAATGATGAAAGAGGCAACGGTACTGTAATCAAATGTCATGGGGGAACAAAAAATGCAAATGAATGCAAATGAAATTATTCAGTTTATTTCAGAAAGTAAGAAAAAGACACCAGTAAAAGTGTACATAAAAGGTAATGTAAGTGAATTAACATTCCCAGAATCTGTACAAGCTTTTGTGGAAACACAAACTGCTGTCGTATTCGGTGAATGGTCAGAAATTAAAGAAGTACTTGAAACGCAAAAAGCGAACATCACGGACTATGTAGTAGAAAATGATCGTCGTAACTCAGCGATTCCGATGTTAGATTTAAAAGAAATCGAAGCACGTATCGAGCCGGGTGCTACAATTCGTGAGCACGTTACAATTGGTAAACAAGCAGTAATCATGATGGGCGCAATTATCAATATCGGCGCTGTAATCGGCGAAGGTACAATGATTGATATGGGTGCAATTTTAGGCGGCCGTGCTACAGTTGGTAAAAACTGTCACATCGGTGCGGGTGCTGTTTTAGCGGGCGTAATCGAGCCACCAAGTGCGTTACCAGTTATTGTTGAAGACAATGTTGTTATGGGTGCAAATGCAGTTGTTCTAGAAGGCGTACGCGTTGGTGAAGGTGCTGTAGTTGCAGCAGGCGCAATCGTTATCGAAGACGTGCCACCGTACACAGTAGTAGCAGGTGTTCCTGCACGTGTAATCAAACAGATTGACGAAAAAACAAAATCAAAAACAGAAATTAAACAAGAGCTTCGTAAACTATAAAACACAAAAGGGCTATCCGGAGCGGATAGTCTTTTTGTGTAGAAAATGAAAGTAGGGTGTAGACAATGTTTCATTATTCAGGAATTCGTCAGCAATTGCATCGTATTCCAGAACTCGGTTTTCAAGAGTTCAAAACGCAACAATTTTTATTAAATTATATCGAAAGTTTGCCA
>JBOFGC010000374.1:0-7990 GCA_051648945.1 Bacilli bacterium | reverse complement strand
TAGAAACACTGCATAACCAAGGTTGTGATAAATACGTGCTTTTGTTTCACTGTCATTGGAGAAGTATGGTGAATTTAATAAATCCATGAATTTATCAATCGCTTTTTGCGTACCAAGAGGGTCATTTTCATCTGAAAGTAAAATACCAATAAACATTTCAATATCAAATAATTTTCGGTAATTGTTCTCCATTTTATATTGTTGTGAAGCTTGCAGTGCTTTTTCATAGGCTAAGAGTCTCGCACCTTTTAAATAGTACGCAACCGCCAAATGTTGAAAATAGTCCTTTTCTTGGTAATGGTTTGATACTTTTCGTAATGATTCCATAGCATGATTTGAATGACTAAGAAGCAAGTAATAAACCCCTTCAAAATGGTTAAACATGTCTTTTTCATACGATGAGAAAGTATGATTAAGTTCTTGAAGTCGCTTTACGAATTCTGTTGATTTCTTCTTATCTTCTATAAATGTATAGTAACGAAATTGAAGCAATAAATATCGATTATAAACATTAGAATAGTAAAACTCTTCATGCTTGCTCTCTAGGTCCTGCATTATTTCTTTAGCGCGCTTATACTCGAGATGATAGATGTTCCCATAGAATTGATGAAGTTGTTCTTCTAGAATTTGTTGTTTTTCCTCATATTCATCCAGAGATACTTCTAGTTTTTTTAGTAAAAATTCAATGATTTCATATGAAATTCCTTGAATCCCATTTTCTAATTTACTTAAATGTGATACTGAACAAATTTGATCACATAGCTGTGCTTGTGTTAGTCCTTGTCTTAATCTCTCGTTGCGAATGATCTCACCAACATTCATGCTGCAATCCTGCTTTCACGTAATTTTCTAACTATTATTTAGTTATAGCATGAATTCGCAAGTATAGTAAGAAAATCCCGAAAAAGTCATAGCGTTCTTCAAACTTTGCAGCGGTTATTTTCTCCAGTACGCCTTTCCATCTTTTGTTCGGTCGATAAAACCATATTCAATGAGTGCTCGGCGTACGGTTACAAAATCTTCATACACCGCACCTATCACATCATTCACTTCTTTTTCACTATAATGCTTTTTCGTTTCAAACTTCTCACATATATATTGAAGAATGACAATCTTTCGTTTCTCTTTCGCTGGATAATTTTTTAATTTCCCATCCGTTTGCACATGTCTTTTGATAATATCTTCACGTTCAACAGCTGTAATATTAAAACGGTCATCAATTTGATTGGCAGTCGGATGCGCATCGAGTAGTACCGTTTTTTCGAGCGCATTGATTTTTTGTTCTGTCATTTGGGTTACTCCCTCCATAATCGCAAGAAAAATTCTCGCTTGTTTTTCTTTTTCACGTAGTTTGAAGCGATGATTTCGTACAGTCGAACCACTTATTGCTAGTATTTCTGCGATTTCTTTATCTGTCTTTCCTATTGCTATAAGAGCAATTAATTCTTTTTGAACTTCTGTGATTCCTGTGAACGTACTGTTCATTGCCAGTAGCGCTGCCACCGCTCCACCGTGTGTGAGTACGTGTTGCCGCATGCTATATGCAGCATCATGAAATTCTTCTTCTGATGGATATACCTTGCCTTGTTCTCTTGTTTCATCGCAAAACAAACAATGATACATATTTCCTTCCCTTAAAAAACCCTCCTGCAATTCATTCACCGTTGCTTCCCATATTACTTTTTCTAAATTTGTCATAGCTTAATCTCCATTTCATCCTCTTTAATGTTATAATATGAACAAAATTCAAAATTGTCTACATATTTGTAAACGAATTTTAAAATTGTTTGGAGGTATGATAATGAATCGAATGGAACGAGAAGTTCGTACAATCGAAAAGATGATTGCTTTATACTGCAAAAAAAATCACATCGGTACCGATTTGTGTGAAGAATGTACGGCATTTCAGAACTATGCATTTGAACGTTTACGTCGATGCCCGTTTCAAGAGAAAAAATCGACATGTCAAAAATGTACTGTGCATTGCTACAAACCAGATATGAAAGAAAAAGCAAGAACCATTATGCGTGAAAGTGGACCGAAAATGATTCTTCACAACCCCTATTTTGCGATTATGCATATTATTGATGGTTTCAGGAAAGCACCAACACTTCCTAAGAAACGCTCGAAATGAGGTTGCAATTGGAGGCCCACTTCATTATTCTAAGATAAGAAAAGAATAAGGGAGCGTTTCATGAAATCAACATACATCGGCATTGTCTATGCTATTCTCTCTTCTGTTGCATATGGCGTTATGCCCATCATCGCGAAATTAGCGTATGCAGAAGGTTCGAATCCAACTACGGTTATTCTGTTTCGCTTTTATATTGCTCTTGTACTCCTTGCAGGTTATATCCTCTGGAAACGTATGACCTTTGTTCTCACTTGGAAGCAGTTTGGGTATTTATTTACGCTCGGTTTTTTCGGCTATACGATTACAACGCTCACACTTTATTTAAGTTATGACTTTTTAGGAGCCGGACTTGCAACAACACTACATTTTATTTATCCTGGCGTTGTTTGTCTGCTCGGTTGGTGGATTTTTAAAGAACGTATGGATTCTGCAAAATGGATTTCACTCCTACTTGCAGCTGTTGGTTTTTAATAAAGATTGATAATTTATAATAAAGATTGATAATTAATAATAAAGATTGATAAAAAATAACCTCTATGGGTAAAATATCCATAAGAGGTTGTTTTTTATTTCTGACTTTTTGGAGGGCATTATATGGAGAGAAGTTTTGACTGGTTATGGGACAAGTACAAAGAAGGTGCTCGAGATAAATTTGAAGAGGTATGCTATAAAATCTATAAAAATGAACATCCAGACGCTGAAGTTAAACGAGTAAGAGTTCAGCATGGTGATGGAGGTATTGATGTATACATAGATTATCCTGATAAATTTATTGTTGTTCAGTGTAAATTTTTTATTAACGAATTAGGAGATTCTCAAAAAAGCCAAATTCGAAATTCACTTGGTTCAGTTGATAAAACAGAACTGAATGAATGGATATTAGCTGTTCCCCTTATCTTGTCTGAAAAGGAAGCAAGTTGGTGGAGAAAGTGGAAAAAAGTGAAGGAAGAAGAATTTGGAATTAAAATAAGATTACATGATGAAGAGGATTTATTAGATTTATTAAAAAAGCATAATTTATATGATGATTATTTTAATACAGTTAAATTCGATAAAGATTTTATTGAAGATGTTGTAGGGAAAGATGAAAAGAAGAATATTCACGATAGACTATACCCTTTAATTTCAGAACTCTCAGGTGTTGATTACAATTTATGGGATATTGTAGTACAAGTGGATCAGCTTGCTGATTTAAGAGCGCACAGATTATTTAAGGAAAATACATTGTTGCTAAATTTAAATAGGCTTACAAATTTATATGCACTTCATGCTGAAGGTAATTCTATATTTGGAAAAAGGTTAAGAAGTGAAGAGAAAATTTCAGAAGAAACAGAATTACGCAAAAAAATTATGGAAGACTATTATAATTTAGGACTATAAGGGGGGATTTTAATTGTCCAAACGCAAACGAACAACACCGATAGAGAAAAAGCTAAAAGACGGTCTTGGTCAAGGAATAGGAATAGATTACAAGCCATGGCTAGTTATTCAAGATGTATCATCTCTTGGTCGCTCCACTCGCTTAAAAGGTATTAAAATTCCTCGACAGTATGAGTTTTTATCAGACTTAGAACGTAACTACTTTTATTTGTTGGAATATTCCGATTATGTAGTTGATATTCGTGAGCAATTTCCATTATTAGAGTTAGAGGAAACAATGATTATTGCAAATGAGTTGGGTATTAAACATCCAGCACATCCTGAAACGAAAGAGCCAATTGTTATGACAACGGATTTTGTAGTTACGAAAATGGAACAAGGAAAGCCTATCAATGTAGCTCGAACATTAAAATATAAGAATGACCTTATGGATAAACGCGTCATTGAAAAATTTGAAATCGAGCGAGAGTACTGGAAACGTAAAGGTATTGATTGGGGCATTGTAACAGAGTTAGAAGTACCGAAAGAAATGGCGATGAACATTTCTTTTGTACATTCTTATGCTGATTTAAATAGTATTGAAGATTTTAATGAATTTAGTGAAGCGGATATTGATATATTTAGCGTTCACTTAATTTCGACTTTACTTACGGAGGATAGAACAGTTAGAGAAGCTTGTACGCGTTTAGACGAGGTATTTTACTTAGCACCTGGCTGTGGTCTTACCCTATTCAAACATCTGATTATTACAAAAGCAATTGAAGTAGATTTAATGAATAGATTAGATGTAAATAGTGTTATTGAAATCCAATCTGTTCATAAGGATTATTCTGAGAAGGTGAAAGCAATATGATTTTTTATAACCAGGTGTATCAGTATGTGAATAAAGATAATGAAAATAAAATACGTGTTATCGAGTTAGACGATCCATTCGTTTACTATGTGGAGCTAAACGGTGATACTGCTATGCCTAAAAAAGTCACTTTGAAAACATTTGAGGATGAAATCGAAGCAGGTATTTTATTAGCAGTTTCAGACCCGTTTTTTATGAGCCAAGATGATAAATATTTAACTCCAAAGCAGGTTGAAAAACGAGATGGAGATTGGGAAGTAATAAATAGTTCATGGCAAGAACTTAAATGGCAGCTGCTTGAAAAGAAAACGCGTGATGTAACCTTTGACGAAATTGCTGAAAAGTTTAATTTGAAAAAGCTCAAGGCAAAAAGACTATTTACTCGTTTTTGGCAAAGAGGCTTAAATAAAAATGCTTTACTACCCGACTACAATAAATCAGGTGGTAAAGGTAAGGAAAGAGATTTATCAGGGGCAAATAAAGTAGGAAGACCTCGTAAATATGCCTTAAATAATGATTTAAACGAAGGTATTAATATTACTGACGATGTGAAAAAACAATTCGCACATGTAATAAAACAGTACTACCGTAAAAAAGAGCAGATAACTTTAACAGATGCATATGAATTTTTACTACGTGACTTCTACTCTAATAAATATGTTGAAGATGGTGAAGTGAAATATAGTGTGTGGGATGCTTCAATAATTCCGAGTTATAACCAATTTTACTATTGGTTTAAAAAGTATGAGGATCCACAGTTAGATATTTCTATGCGTAAAAGTAAAAAAGAGTTTGAACTAAAGCATAGACCAATTTTGAGTAATTCTACACAGGAGGCAGACGGACCCGGTACTCGATTTCAAGTTGATGCCACGATTGCTGATATTTACTTAGTGAGCTCATTTAATCGTTCTTTAATTATTGGACGTCCAGTTGTTTACGGAATTATAGATGTGTATTCAAGGCTATTTACAGGTGTATACGTTGGTTTAGAAGGTCCTTCTTGGATAGGTGCGATGATGGCTCTAGATAATATGATTACAGATAAAGTTGCTTTCTGTGCAGAACATGACATTTATATTAATGATTCACAATGGCCAGCTAAACATTTACCAGAAATTATAATTGCAGATAGAGGCGAGTTTGAAGGTTATTCAGTAACAAGTTTAATTAATAACTTTAATATCAAAATTGAAAACACTTCTGCCTATCGTGGGGATTTAAAAGGAGTCATTGAACGTCAGTTTGGTACCATCAATGGCAAAATAAAACGTAAAGCACCAGGAGCGATTCAAAAAGAATATCGTGAGCGTGGAGATCGAGATTATAGATTAGATGCCACGTTAAATTTAAAGGAATTCACTAAAATTGTTATTCATTTAATGCTACAACATAATCAAAAAATTATTGATAAATATCCTTTAGAAAAAGCAATGATTGAAGATGGCTTAGTGGCTACCCCACTTAATCTTTGGTCCTGGGGTATTGCTAATAAAAAAGGACGCTTACAAGTTACAAATGACAAAAACATATATAGGCTAAATATATTACCACGCGGAAAAGCTCGTATTACTAGAGCGGGTATTAAATTTAAAGGGCTTTCTTATGGTTCTGATAAGGCTATTAATGAGCAATGGTATGTGAAGTTGAGAAGTACAAGCATTGAAGTTGCATATGACCCTAGAGATATGAATCAAATCTATATCCCATCTAATGATGGTAAAAGCTTTGATATTTGTTTCTTGTTAGATACAAGCGAACAATACAAAGGAAATACGTTAGATGAAATCGAATTTTATCAGGAATATCTTGAAGAACTAAAGGCAGAGCAGTTTGTTGAACAGAAAAATAACAGTATCAATACGGATGCAACAATTGAAGACATTATTAAAAAAGCTAAATCAGAAAAGAAAAAGCAGCCCAAACCAACTTCAAAAACCGAACAAGTTCGTAATATAAAGGTAAATAGACAGGCGGAAAAAGCATTACAAAGAGAAGAGGAAAAATTTGATTTAGTTGATAGAGAAGCAAAAATGAATCAACAACCTACACAAATATTAGAATTCCCAAAAATAAAAGAAGAATCACCTAAAAAATCGAGTTCAGGCATAATGAGTAAATTGAAAAGAAAGCGAGATGAGCAGTTTGGAGAAGACGAATAATGTTGTTTTAAAAGGCGATTATGAGGAAGCGGTCTACAAGCAACAACTCCTTCCAGAGTACAAAAATAACCCTTTTCTAGAAGCTCTTCCGCCTATTTTCAATGAGGATGACGTATTAGATAGATTTATGGTAACCCCACGGATAAGTAAGGAAGACAAGCAGAAAGATATTAATATTCGTTATCACGTATTAAAGCGTGTGAAAAATTTCATTCAGCCATTACCGATCCATTTTGAAGTAGAACGTCGTTTATCAACTTTGATACGCAGAGGATATTTAGCTAGAAACCCATTAGATAAAACATTTTTTGAACGTCTTAAAGTATTGCATGAATTACGGGAAGATGAGGAACAAGCTCATAAATATATCGATGATCGTTTATATTATATTCGTTCAACTGCCGATAGCCTTTCGATTATTGGGATTTCTGGAATTGGTAAGACGACAGCAATAGAGCGTCTTTTATTAATGTATCCTCAAGTCATTAAACATGATATTTACAAAGACCAACCATTTAATCGTACTCAAATAGTGTGGTTGAAAATCGATTGTCCATATGATGGAAGCCTCTCTACGTTATGCAAAAGCTTTTTTAAAGCAATCGATGATTTATTAGGAACTCGTTATTTAGAAAAGTTCGGTTATTTAAATCGAGTTACATCTACAATGCTTCTCCATATGACATCTTTAGCTAGTATGTACGGGATTGGTGTACTCGTCATTGATGAGATTCAGCATTTGTTACATGCTAAAAATGATCAAGAAGAGATGTTAAATTTCTTTGTAACATTATCTAATACTGTTGGAATTCCTACAGTCCTAATTGGTACTTCTAAAGCGCAGCAACTGTTCAAAGGAAATTTCCGTCAAGCTCGACGCGCGGCAAGTGATGGGGCAATTATTTGGGATAGGATGGACGAAGAAAGTGAAGAATGGGAGTTCTTTCTTGAAACGCTTTGGAAATTGCAATGCCTTAAAACACGCTCAGAGCTCACAGAAGACGTTAAAAAGACGTTTTATGACGAGTGCCAAGGTATAACGTCGGTAGCTGTTAATCTGTTTATTTTAGCGCAAGAACGCGTTTTATTTGATGAACAAAATGAAGAAGAAATATTAACATCTAAAGTAATTAAAAAAACGGCCAAAGAAGATATGAAAATTATTCAGCCAATGCTAAAGGCGATAAGGAATAATGATTTTACTGCGATGTATAAGTATGAGGATATTATGATTAATCTAGATGAACTGATGATGAATCATAAGAAGAATACGCAGTATGAAGGTAAAGTACAAGCAGCAATGAAAGAACGTCAGAATACGTTAGAGTACAAGCGGAAAGAATTAATTGAAGCGTTAAGCGTAGAAGCCGCATCTTTAGGCATATTTCACTCATTATCTTCAACAGATATTCTAAAAGCTACTCAAAAAATAGTAGAAGATACCCCAGCTGATACGGATGA
>JBOFGC010000373.1:0-2257 GCA_051648945.1 Bacilli bacterium | reverse complement strand
CGGATCGGGATAAACCGCGCTGCCCGTTAACAAAATTAACGAAATCATGTCGCTTTCGTGGACGCGAGAGTCACCCGAGACACCACGGCGCTTTCAAGCTACGACCGGAGCTATAACCGGTCAACACATACCGAGCGTGGTCAGTTGAGATGTTTTGTTCTCCTTTCTCGTCTCAACGTTCAGTTCGATTCTGAGCCTCGGTTTATACGACTATTCCGTTCTGACGGTTAGTCAGGTTCGCAGCCTGAAATAGTCACCATTCGCATGATCGGTTGAAAGCGAATTAAAATAACGAGATTCCGAAACTGATGACTACGTGCATGGAACAGAGCAAAGCGATGAATGTAAAGTCGTGGATTAGCTGTCTATACACACATCACGCATTTGACACCCGTTAACGTGTCACGTTCGACCGTCGAAGCGTTAATCGGTCAAGTGAGGGAACACTACAAACCGCGGCGTCAGGTTTTATACCACGCTAGCGAGCGGACTCGAATATATCGCTATACTAAATCGAATATTCCGTGAACACAAGCACGTTATCTTGCGCGGAGAGCATGCTAGCCCGCCGTCCAAAACTTTGAACCGACGCTAAACTTAACAAAGTCGATCAAGTCGATGTTACAGGTAGCTCCTATTCGATTTGATGAGTTATGTCACCGTACGGTTACGAAGTAGACCTAGCTTCGACCGGTTCAACTCCGGTTGGTGACACCTTATCGTGCCATGACGATAAACCTCCTTTCTGTCGACGGACTTAAAACGGGCATTATTTTTTACTCCTGTCGGCGGACAATAAACGCGCCTCCTTTCTTAAATGCGTCGGCGGACGTTACACGCTTGTTACTAATACTAATTGGTTCTTTCTGTCGGCGGACTTAAAACGCTATTTACCGCCGTGTGCATTTTCGAGTGTTCACGGCATTTTTATTTATTAACGAGGTGATTTAATGATTAATATTACATGCTGCTCAGCGGAGTTTGTATGGTCTAACGATTGGAATCCGGAAGACTTCGGTTACGATCCGGAAGTAGTTGAACACGTAATGACGGTTACTTGTCCGCATTGCGAGCGAATGATCGACGTAGTGTACTACGCTCCTGAAACGGAGTAAACGATATTTAGTTCAAGACGAAATTCTCACTGCTGAAATTTTACCAGTGAAATCTCACGGCACGAACTAGGGGTGGCTGAAATTCAAGGATACCCCCATATTCATGCTCAACACTAACGACTCACGTCGTTTTTTTTTTCACCAAACGTAGAAATTCGTCTTGACATCGCTTATCAGTTCTAGTAACATGGTATTATCGGAAATGCCGATAGAAAGTGAGCTAGATATGATGAACCAATTAATGAACTTAAACGAAAACGGTAAAGTGACGAGTCTGGAACTTGTCGAACAGATTAACTTTTTCAGACGACTAGAACGAGAAAACGGCGCAACTGGGCGATTAGTTAACGACTTACGTCATGATAACTTACGTGCGATTATTAAGGATGAATTCGATGAAGAAATAAGCCTCCTTGAACTCAAGGATACCCCCTATATTCACCCTCAGAATAAACAAACGTATTACTACTACGAACTTACACCAAGTCAGGCTAAACAAGTACTACTCCGCGAATCGAAATCTGTCCGAAAAGCGGTAGTTAAATACATCGAATACCTGGAGAATACGCTTATTGAAACCGCGCAGCGTGAACAATTACAAGCGCTCGAAAAAGCACAAGAACAGCTACGTATCGAACTAACCGCGAACCAACCGAAAATAGACTTCTTCGAAGCTGTGCTGAACGCTCAGAACTACTGGAACGTGACCGAAATAGCAAAACGGTTCGGAATGCGCGCCCAACAGTTGAATCAGATTCTCGCCGACCTTAATATCCAATACAAGATCGGGAAGACGTGGCATTTACGCGCCGGATACGAACAATACGGGCGACCGTTCGAAACGATCCACGACCGCGGTGTCCGTGTTACGTTAAAATTCAACCAACGCGGATATGAATACATTATCGCGCGACTCATCGACAAAGGTTATGCACTCGTAGACTAAGAACGACTCACGTCGTTTTTTTTTTCGCAATTCCGTGCAAACGACTTAACAATTCGACCTTTTGTATGGTATAATGGTGACATAACTTGACCGGAGGTGAAGACGATGAAAAAACCGATAAATTCAATAAATACTTGCGACATGGTTAACGTCGTAAACGGGGTGGCGACATCAATCTGGTTTCAAGGTTGTTCGG
>JBOFGC010000372.1:0-4549 GCA_051648945.1 Bacilli bacterium | reverse complement strand
TTTTGCTTGCCCTTATCTTTATACTCATTGCAATGGTATGCACTTTCATCATTAGTAGGCATCTCACAATTCCGATTCGACAGATGAAAACACAAATGCAAGCTGTTGCCAGTGGCAATCTGACAGTTGAAATGGACAGTTCAACAAACAACGAGGTCGGTGAACTAGCTGAAAGTATTAATTCCGTGCTTCGCGCTTTTCGAAATGTCATCATTTCCATTCGCGAAACGTCCAACACACTTTCAGACAACACAAATGAAATGGCGGCACTCATGGAGCAAAGCACACATAACGTTCATGTGACCGCTGATGCGATGACAGAAATTGAAGAAGGCGCTGTGACGCAAGTGTCTGCTGTGCAGTCTTTAAAAGCATCTGCCGACGTTATCAGTTCTCACGTCCATATCGCTAATACTACAGTCCGTACGTTGCATGCTAAAGCAAAAACAACACAACAAAAAGTAGATGACGGATATGAGCAAATGCAACACCTGCTACAACAAAATGAATCGTCGTCCGATAATATTTTAAAAATGCGCCATTTCGTCCTAAAATTAGAAGACAAAATTCATCTCATTCGTAATGTTGCTTATAAAATTACAATCATATCCGAACAAACACAAATGCTCGCCATGAATGCTGGACTTGAGGCCGCGCACGCTCAACAACGAAACGGTTCACAAGCACTCACTGTTCTTGCGAATGAAATCCGTAATCTCAGCGTCCGTAGTAAAGAAGCGACACGCCAAATTGATGTTACATTAAAGCAGATGAGGGATTACTCTCGGCATATGAAAAAATGGTTTGATACTGCCGAAACTGAAATTGAAAAACAAACGCATGAAGTCAGTCAAACAGAGGTCGCCTTTCATGAGCAACAACATTTTATTCAAGAAGCCATTGCTTCAATCGATTTAATGAACGCACAACTTCTTGCTATCGCGAACGGAAAAGACCATTGGTATCATTCACTCTCACAAATTACAAACGTGTGCGAACAAGCTGAACACCGAACATTTGAAGTAAATGCAATGCTAAATGAAAATGTTGAAGACATTAGTATCTTACAATCATCCAGTGAAAAAATTCATATTGAAACAATTGAGTTGTTAAAACAAATTGAGTATTTTAACGTTGAACATACTAAAAAAAACGTAAATTATAGCAATACTTTTCAGTCTCGCTTAGCCATTGAGTAGTACTTCGAATATTTCTTGAGAAAAGCGCACGCCATCGAGAATGCGCTTTTCCTTTTTTTACTTCGTCGTAAAAAAAAAGACGCAGAAATTCTGCGCCTTTTCATACATTACACATTGCTCAATGTCGCTAGTTTTGCTTCCATAAATTTTAAAACTTCTTTTGACAGAACAGGGTCTTCTAATGCAAATTCAATCGTTGTCGTTATAAATCCGAGTAATTCGCCGACATCATAGCGTTTCCCTTCAAAATTATACGCAAACACACGTTGAATTTGATTTAGTTTTTGAATCGCATCAGTAAGTTGAATTTCTCCACCTGCACCTGTTTCTTGAAGCGATAAATACATAAAGATTTCTGGTGTTAAAATATAGCGTCCCATGATCGCATAATTTGAAGGTGCCGTTCCTAACTTTGGTTTTTCAACAAAGTTTCTTACTTCAAATAACTGACCACGTTGTGCGATTGGCTCGATAATTCCGTAACGTTCTGTTTCATTTTCAGCAACTTCTTGTACACCAATCACACTTGCGAACGTTTGATTATATGTGTCGATTAATTGTTTTAAACATGGTGTCTCACTGCGAACGATATCGTCCCCAAGTAATACAGCAAATGGTTCATTACCGATAAAGCGGCGTGCGCACCAAATCGCATGTCCAAGGCCTTTTGGTTCTTTTTGACGAATGTAGTGAATGTCTGCAATTCTTGATGTTTGGCGAACCTTTTCAAGTAATTCAAATTTCTCTTTTTCCTCAAGTAAATTTTCTAGTTCATTGGAACTGTCAAAGTGGTCTTCGATTGCTCGTTTTCCTTTACCTGTAACAATAATAATTTCTTCAATGCCTGATGACACTGCTTCTTCTACTATATATTGAATGGTCGGTTTGTCTAAGATGGGTAACATTTCTTTTGGTAGTGCTTTCGTCGCTGGTAAAAATCGCGTGCCTAATCCCGCTGCTGGAATAATCGCTTTACGAACAGGTTTCATAAGTTCTCCCCTTTTTCATAGTTCTATCTCCTATTCTAGCAAAAAAATATGAAGGATATGTTAAATTTAAGAAAAAAAATAGATTTAATAAGTAAAATTTAAGATTTTGTGATGAAGTCGAGAACTTCATCACTGGTGATGCAAAAAAACTGCCAAGCATAGTACTTGGCAGTTCTTCTATTTCACAGCTTTTTTTAAACGATACCAGTGACCGCTGATTTTTTCACCCCAATATGCATCTGAAGCATACTTTACGTTCATTCCTTCACCTTTGTTTCCAAAGAAATCACCATAGTAATATTTACCTGGAATTGTACTTCCGTTTGGTGGGTTGATGTAATTTTTTTCTAGGTGATTGATTACATCAATGAGTGAGTCGTAATATGTGTCGTATGCTTTCGCATTGCCTTCTGGGTCAACGTCGTACGCTTGGAAACCGAAAAGATTTTTCTTTTCTTTCGCAATTGTACTCGTTCCGAAGTTTGACTCGTGCATCGCAAACGCGAGCATTGCTTCTGCATTAATGTTATGTTTTGCTTCTGCATCTTTTAGATCACTACCAAACGTACGTTTTTTTCCAGCTTTGTCTGTATACTCTTTGTAGAGCGGACTTTCTGGTTTCGCTTGTTTGATATAGTTGTTTAACTGAGTCGCTGTCAAACTTGTTTTGCCTTTGATTGTTGTAAACATATAAGGATTTTTCCAAGTTGTTACGAGCGTTCCAAATGACTTTTTATAAATTTCATCATAGAAAGTTTTTCCGTTTAGACTGTAATACTTTTGTCCTTCACGTAATGCACTCGGCGCAGCACCTACTAGTGAACTGCTATATGACTTACTTTCCCAGTTGTAGTAGTAGTGATAAAGTTCGCCACTACGCACTGAGTAGTAAGAACGGTCTTGAAGTTGTGAATAGGACACAATTTTTACGTCTTCTGGTTTCACATAACCAACATAATCCGCAATTTGCACTTTCATCCACGTAGAGTTATAAGATAAGAGTTTCATTTCGGCATTTGTACTTGCATAAGTGAAGCCATTGCGCCACGTTGTGTCTGTGTAAATGTTTGCATATGGTTTCGCACTTACAATAGCGACGCCATCTGAAATGCTTGGTTTTGAGAACGCAAGATAGGACTGCGTTACCCATCCTGTTAGTTTACCAGAAGTGATGTAATACCAATCACCTTTACGTTTTGTTACAGAAACAGGTGTGTTTGTGTGTAATTTACCTACAATTTCTGATGAAGACGTTGCTGACTTTCTTACATTTAAATAAGAATAAGCATTTACGTTTTTCACGTAACCTGTGCGAGCTGGTGAATAGTTTTCTTCATCTGTTGTCGGTGGTGGTGTCGGATCTGGATCTGGATTTGGCTCTGGATTAGGTTCTGTCGTTGTTGGGTATTTTTCATCGATGTTAAGATACTTCATCTTTACCCAGCCTATTTTTCCATTGCGTTCCACATAATAGTAGCCTGTGCTTCGCTTTTTGATGACTTTCATTGTGTCACCAACTTTTAGCGTTTCAAGTTTATCTGAACCATCATATGACCCTTTATATAGATACGTTGCTCCATTTGATGGCACACTATCTACTTTACCAAGTCTTGATGGTTTGTACGTGAACTCTGCTGCGTTGACCCATTTACCGTCAAGTTTGACGTGTTTTACTGGAACCCAACCTTTCTTTCCTGAGTATTCCACGTAATACCAACCTGTAGAAGCTTTTTTGACAACTTTTAACTTGTCATTTTTCTTTATCGAGATTTCCTTCTTTGCGCTTGTTGAAGCAGTTGCATATACATGCAAACCACCTGATGGCACACTCGTTACGATACCAATTCGAGCTGGGTTATAAGTGAACTCTGCGTACTTACTCGCTGCTACTTGCGGTAATGGTCCAAGTAGTGAAATTAGTAGCGATAATAGTAGCGCAACTGGTAACGCCATTTTGAGCCTCGATGCCACATTCTTTTTGAAAAGCATGCTTCTCCTCCTTGGTGTTATCAGTTTTCTAAGTTGCTAGATTAAGATAGCACATTTATTCTATCGACACTAGTGGGTAATTTTGTTAACACATACACAAAATTGTAATAATATTGTTTTCTATGAAAAAACTGCAATTTGGTCGCGGGCGCTTGTTTTGAGTTGGGTTCGGCTACGTCAGGGACCTTCGCTTTCCTGCGGGGCAGCCGCAAGCCTCCTCGTCGCGGTAAGGTTGCTCCTGCGGGGTCTTGCCTGGCTACCTTGAATTGTACCCTATGTCAAGGACACATTAAGTAGACCCCCTATGCAACTTTTAGAAGATGATTTCTGTATTCTACAGGGGTCATCTTTTCTAAATCCCATTGATATCTT
>JBOFGC010000371.1:0-2763 GCA_051648945.1 Bacilli bacterium | reverse complement strand
TAGATACACTGCCCATCTTATTGTTGACCAAAAAAATGCTAAAATAACGATTTTCACAGGAAACAGTAGGAAAAAAACTAGCTATCAAAACAAAACTTTTACTCTAAACGAAAGTGCCTCTCACTTTTCACTTTCCCAGGTTACAGACATCATCGCTACTTCATTCAATCAAAAACCCGGTTACTACATCGCTATGTCAAAAACGGAATTTTCCCGGTGCATCAATAACCTAGGTGGATTATCGCTGAAATTCGTTACATCGATGACAATCAATCACAAAAGATACACAAAAGGGACACATAGACTAAATGGGGCCGAAGTTCTTTCCTATCTAAAAGCGTCCAAGAACCCAGACAAACAATTTGGCATCCTACTTTCCGAACTTATCAAACAAAAAAGTTCCTTCTCTTCTATTAAAATACTAAACAAAAGCTATAGTGATACCATAGGAAAAATTACAAATATGAACAAAAACATACTGCTTCAACTACTGTTTACAGGTGCGATGACAAAATTCTCGATTTTTGTTAAATAGTGTTTCTTTTTCACTATTATTATTTTAATATATAAGATACAACAAGATTTACAAAAGGAGTTTTTATGGTTACACAATCCAATTCAATTGCATCAAAAATTACAAAATACTACATTCTTTTTGTCGCAGCGGTCGTACTTTATGGCCTTCTAACTGACATGAGTATGTATGTACTTCTCGCTACACTTTCTAGTATCCCCTGTGCTTTGGGACCAGCTTTTCTTCAAAAAACTATGAAACTTTCTTTTTCTAATGAATTTATGGTCGCTTATATTGTTTTTCTATTCGGATCACAAATTCTTGGCACAACGCTCGATTTTTATTCTTATAATATATGGGATTTAATCATGCATTCTATGGCCGGCGTTTTACTCGGATTTGCTGCGATTTCAGTTTTTGAAGTATTGCGTAAAGACGTGAAAATTCCAACGCTCATCATTTTCTTATTTGTCGGCGCACTTGGTCTTTCAGGTAGCTTTGTGTGGGAAGTTTACGAATTTACTTGTGACACACTTTTTGGTACGGAAATGCAAAAACTTGCGATTAGCGACACGATGTCGGATATGATTGCAGGCTGCGTCGGTTCGTTTGGTGTTAGTTATTATTATGTTAAAGTTATGTTGAAAAAGACAAGCTAAGGCGATATGCCAAAGCTTGTCTTTTTTCACAGCAAGTCTTCCTTTTCTAACATGTTTTGAAACGCTTCTGTTCGACGATTAAACACTGCTTTCGCCAAAACTCCGATTGTAAAAAATAGCGCGCCGAGTATGAGTAAAAAACTAAAGTTCGCGACATAACTCGGTGTGTATACACCACCTATGCATTCACGCAACAAAACAATTGCATGTGTAAATGGTAAAAAGGGCGATATTTTTTGAAAGATTTCTGGCGTCACTTCGACAGGGAATGTACCCCCGCTTCCTGCAATTTGAAGGACTAACAACACAATCGCAAGTAATTTCCCAACATTACCGAGCACACTTACGAGGGTGTAGACGATGCCGACAAAGACAATACCGACAAAAATGACGGTAAAATAAAACAATCCATGTTCAACTAATTGAATGTCTAATAACAGATGATCACCAAGTGCAACGACCGTCGCTTGTAATATCCCTATACTCCCGAAAAACCAACCTCTCGCAAAATATACTTGCCACGCACGATATTGCTGTTTCACTTCGTCTTTTGGATCAACTTTTAACACGCTAACGAGGATGAGCGCACCGACCCAAACCGATAATACTGTGAAAAACGCAGAAATTGCACTTCCGTAGTTTTTTACTGGGTACAGTCGTTCTGTAATTAACTCTACGGGTTGCGTTAAAAGTGTGCTCGTTTTATTTATATCTCTTTGCAGTTTCTTTGCTACTTTATCTAAATCACCTGAGCTTTGTGCAAGTGCTATTTTATCAATCACTGAAAGTAGTGAGGCATCAAGTTTTGGTACTGCATTTTCAACTTTATTTAATAATGACGCTGCTTGGGGTAGTTGTGTACGTAGCGTACTAATTTTATCTCTTACGTTCGGTATTTTGCTCTGAAACGTATTTAAAATATTCTCGACAGCGTCTATCTTGTCAATTGCGTTTTGTAGTCCATTATTCCACTTCGAAACAACGTTTTCATCCCATGATTCTAGTTTTTGTTGTAAGTCTGTAATGAGGCTATCAAGTACTTCGTTGTTCTCCGCACCTTCTGGCTTGAGTTCCTTTATTTCTTGGGCAATATTTAGCAACTTCGTAAGGACCTGTTGCAGTTTTTTTTGTTGTTCGCCACTCGACGCACCCACATCAACTAATTTGTCTCGCATACTCTGTAATTTTGATTCGATTTTCGGTATGTATTGTTCCACTTCTGATAGCGTACCATCGATTTTTGGTATTTGATTTTGCACATTGCTCACACTGTTTTGAACAACTGTAATCATTTCATTTAGTTTTGGTATACTTTTTTCAATCTCAGCAAGTTTGTTGCCCGCTTCGTATAAAGACGGTAACAATTCTTCGATTTCAACGCCTACACTTTTTAACGTACTTAACAATGTCTCACTCACTACTTTTTGAAATTGCTCTGTAATACTGCGTTGGATTGTACTTGCCCCTTTTTCTGTAATTTTAGGGCTTATCGCATTAACTTTTTCGTTTACAATATAATCAATTTCAGGATACACAATTTTTTTCTTCGTTACACTAAGTAGTTTTACTGTGAAATTTGCTGGAACGATG
>JBOFGC010000370.1:0-9870 GCA_051648945.1 Bacilli bacterium | reverse complement strand
CAAAAGGTTTATAGCGCTTAATTAGATGTTCGAGCGCATCTTGGTCGCTTTGTCGACAATAAAACACGAGTTCATCATCTTCCATTTGCCTAAGTTTATCATAACGTTCTGTAAAACTTTCGTCCATCCTCACTCCGACTCCTCTCGTATCTGTATATTTTCTAATTATAGAGAATAATAAGAAAATATGTCAACGAGATTAAATCTTGCCTCTTCGCCAATTTTCGAGCTTTTTCGCGGTTTCTTCTGTCATTCGGATCGAAGACCTCGATTTCCTACTCTCCATCTCTTGAACGCTATGTCGAATTTCGACGTTTGACTGCGTAATGTCGATAAGCAATTCTCGCGCAGACATCCGAAGAGCTCCTTGAGAAAAAATAGTGTATTGTTCTGTTAAATCTGAGGTTGCTACATATATTTTTCGGTCAATCCTTTTTAGTTCCCCTACAAGACGCTCTATACGTATATCCGCTGTTTCTTTTTCTTTTGTATAGATGATTTCTACACCGTACTTTACTTCACGTTTCTCCCTCGACTTCACATGATAGGCATCAAACACAACAATCACTTCGCGTTTACTGCACGCGCGATATTCTGCTAATTGTTCAATTAGCAGATCGCGTGCCATACTTAAATCATGATGCTTTAATTCTAAGAACATCGGCCAGGCGCCAATCATGTTATAGCCATCTACAACGAGATAGTCCTGCATACCATCTACAACTCCATCTCGCTACGTTTACGAAACACCTCATACATAAGTAGACTCGCCGAAACAGAAGCATTTAGTGATGTTACTTTACCGACCATTGGAATTTTTACCTTCCAGTCACAACACTCAAGAACTAAACGACTAATTCCTCGCCCTTCACTTCCAATGACTACAGCAAGCGGCATATCAACTTGCATAGAGCGGTAATCGTCTTTCGTGCGATGGTCCGCACCAACAATCCACAACCCTTGGTCTTTGAGTTGTTTTAGCGTTTGAGCAATATTCGTCACACGTGCTACTTTAATATGCTCTATCGCTCCCGTAGACGCTTTCGCTACCGTTTCTGTTAACGATACCGAACGTCGCTTTGGAATGATAATGCCATGAGCACCGACCGCATCTGCTGTACGCATAATCGAACCGAGATTATGTGGGTCTTCTAGTTCATCTAAAATAATCACAAATGGCAGTTGGTTCCGTTTTTTCGCAACATCTAAAATTTCTTCTACTTCAAAATAACGATACGCCGCTACATACGCGAGGACACCTTGATGCACAGACTCTGTCATTGCATCAATTTTTTTACGCGGAACCCACTGAACGATGACGCGACGTTCTTTTGCTGCAGCGATAATATTCTTATACGCATTTCCTTGTTGGTTTTCTGCTAATAAAATTTTATTAATTTCTCGTCCTGCTTCAATCGCTTCTAATACTGCGTTTTTACCTGTAATTATACTTTCGCTCACTTATGATTTCCCTCCTTGTTGTCCTTCACAAAATTCAATTGCCATATTCATTAGTTCAACTAAACGTGTTTCATCCTCGCTTAAATAAACAAAACCGAGAAGCGCTTCAAATGCCGTACCATAACGATAAACTGTCGCATCGGTGTTCTTTGGTACACTGCCACTTTTAGCGTTGCGTCCGCGCATTAATTCACGTTCTTCCGCTGGCGTTAAAATTTCATTTTGTAAAAAATAATGCGCAATTCCCGCTTGTGCTTTTGCACTTACAAAACCAATGGCTGCTTTATGTAAGTCTTTTGGACGAATTGCTCCTTTTTGTAAAAGGTGATGACGCACATGTACTTCGTACACTGCGTCACCCATATATGCCAATGCTAAACTATTTAATTGCTGTGGATCTATTTTTTTTAACACACTTAGCCTCGTTTCCAACGTACACCTTGAGCAGTATCTTCAAGGATAATATTCTGTGCTTTTAAAATGTCGCGAATTTCATCAGCACGTGCAAAGTCACGATTTTTTCTTGCATCGTTTCGTTCTTGAATTAATTGGTCGATATCTTCATCGAGTAGGCCTTCTTCAATAAACGTTAATCCTAATACGTCACTTATTGTTGTAAAGCAGTTCAAGAACGCGCGTAATACTTCAGTTGACGTTTGTGGACTAGCAACATAGACATTCGCTAACTTCGACAATTCAAAAAGAACTGTAATTGCATTGGCCGTATTGAAATCATCATCCATATCTTTTTCGAATTGTTGACGCAATGCTTCAATTTTTGGCAACCATTCACCTTCATGTTCAACCACATCTAGGCTGAATTCTTGGCGATGAATCACGTTGCTCCATGCATTTTGAATTCTTTCAAAACCATTTGCCGCTTGTTCTACAAGTGTTTTGCTAAAATTAATTGGCTGGCGGTAATGAACACTTAACATAAAGAAACGCAATACATTTGGCGGTATGCTCTTAATAATATCTTTTACGAGTATAAAATTACCGAGTGATTTTGACATTTTCTCATTTTCGATGTTAATGAATCCATTATGCATCCAGTAGTTTGCAAATGTTTTCCCTGTAAGTGCCTCAGATTGGGCAATTTCATTTTCATGATGAGGAAACGCTAAATCTTGACCACCTGCATGAATATCAATAGTATCTCCTAAATATTCACGTACCATTGCTGAACATTCAATATGCCAACCAGGACGACCATGTCCCCACGGACTATCCCATGAAATCTCACCTGGTTTTGCTGTTTTCCATAACACGAAATCCAGTGGGTCGTCTTTCTTTTCACCTACATCAATGCGGGCACCTACACGTAATTCATCAATCGATTGTTGAGAGAGCTTACCATAGGATTTGAATGTACGCGTTCTATAGTAAACATCACCTTGTGATTCATAGGCATACCCTTTTTCAATGAGGGCTTCAATAAACGCAACAATAATATCTATGGTTTCTGTTACACGTGGATGTAAGTCCGCTTTTTTGCAACCTAGCGCCTTTACATTTTCGTGGTATGCTGCGATAAATCGCTCCGCAACTTCAGGTACTGTTGAATTTAATTGTTCCGCTGCTGTTATCAACTTGTCATCGACGTCCGTAAAATTACTAACAAACTGCACCTCATAGCCGCGATACGCTAAATAACGACGCACTGTATCATAAACAATAACCGGTCGCGCATTGCCAATATGGATGTAATTATAAACTGTCGGTCCACACACATACATCTTTACTTTACCTTCTTCAAGTGTGTGAAACGGCTCTTTTTTTCGTGTTAAGCTATTAAATATTTGAATCATTTTTGTTCATCCTTTCTTCTTCCAACAGTTTCGTTAGACTGTGTACTTGTTGCTCTAGTTGTTTGAGACGTTCTTCGACTGGGTCTGGAAGATTGCAGTGATTTAAATCTTTTACTCGCTGTCCATCTTTCATTACGACTTTCCCCGGGATACCAACAACAGTTGCATTTGGGGGGACATTTTGTAAAACGACTGAACCTGCACCTATTTTAGAATTCTCGCCAATTACAATTGATCCTAATACTTTTGCACCCGTCGCAACGAGAACATTATCTTCGAGCGTTGGGTGGCGTTTGCCGATCTCTTTCCCTGTGCCTCCGAGTGTAACGCCTTGAAAAATTGTGACATTATCCCCAATTTCACATGTTTCCCCGATGACTACCCCCATACCATGGTCAATAAACAAGCGTCGTCCAATTGTTGCACCTGGATGAATTTCAATCCCTGTCATAAAGCGGCTAAATTGCGAAAGAAAACGTGCGAGAAAATACCATCTTCTCTTATGCAATTTGTGTGCGATTCGGTGCATCCATATCGCATGAACACCTGAATATGTGAGAAACACTTCTACTCTGCTTCGTGCAGATGGGTCCTGTTCGAAGACAACATCCATGTCTTCATTCAACGTCTTCCACATCGTAAATCTCCCCTTTTCCCCAAAATCCCCAATGAAAATAAAAAAGCGTCTCCATCAGAATTGTATTCTGACAGAGACGCTATCATACAAGTACAAATGCGCGGTTCCACTCTGCTTAGCAGCTCAAGAAGAAGCCGCTCGCTCAATTTTGTTAACGAAGCAGATGTTACGCTCCGCTTTAGCCTACACATCAATGCTTCAACTAAAGACTCCAAGGTGCATTTCGCTCTACCCTCTTATCGGTTGCTTTCAGCCTAAGACAACCTTCTCTACATAAGACGTAATGAGGTACTTCTCCTCTTCAACATTCAACTATTTGTTAGCATTATATTAATGCATTCTTATTGTGTGTTTCAACTACTTTATGATAATCTTCCTAAAACTTTTTCTTTTCCTAACAAACAGATGGCTTTTGCTAAGTCTGGACCGTGCATTTGCCCTGTTGTCGCAATACGAATTGGCATAAATAATTTTTTACCTTTTTGCCCTGTTTCTTTTTGAGCAACTTTCATTGCAGCCTGCACAGTTTCAGGTGCAAACACTTCACTCTCTTTAATTGCTGTAGCAAATGCCGTAAGTACGCCATTCTCTTTTGCTTCTGCAAGTAACTCTGCCGCTTCACCTTCGACGTCAAGCTCGTCTTTAAAGAATACAGCTGAAAGTTCTACAATTTCAGCACCAAAACTTAATTGGTCTTTAAACAGCGCAACCAAGTTCTCTGTCCATTGTGTTTCTTCTTTCGTTGCTTCACTACTCGGTTTAATTACACCCGCTTTTTCTAAATGCGGCACAGTAATGGCAAGTACCGTTTCTAAATCGGCATCTTTAATATAACGATTGTTTAACCACGTCAATTTTGTTTTATCAAACATTGACGGTGATTTTGATAAACGTTCCACATCAAACGCCGCTACTAACTCATCGTGTGTATATTTCTCTTCATCTTCTGCAGGGGACCAACCAAGTAACGCAAAGAAATTAAACATGGCCTCTGGTAAATATCCTAGTTCACGATATTGTGAAACGAATTGAATGATGCTCTCATCACGTTTTGACAACTTCTTACGTTGTTCATTCACAATTAATGTCATATGACCAAATTGTGGTGCTGTCCAACCTAACATCTCATAAATCATAAGTTGCTTTGGTGTGTTCGTTAAATGCTCTTCGCCGCGAAATACGTGCGTCATTTCCATTAAGTAATCGTCAATTACAACCGCGTAGTTATACGTTGGGATTCCGTTCGCTTTCACAAGTACCCAGTCCCCGATATCTTCAGACAAGAATGTTACCTCTCCACGAACTAAGTCTGTGAAGGTATACGCTTTATCAGATGGCACACTCACACGAACAGTAAAAGCCATACCTGCTGCTTCTTTTTCTTGCACTTCTTCCGCAGTCAAATGACGACATTTCCCACTATACTTTGGAAAAGCAGCACCTTGTTTGGCTTGTTCTTCTTTGTCTTTCTCTAATTCTTCTGTACTACAGAAACATTGATACGCACTACCTTGTGCAAGTAGTTGCTCTGTATATTTATTATAAATATCTAAGCGCTCCATTTGACGATAAGGTCCACAAGCACCTGGTTGAAGAGGTGATTCATCTGGAAGAATTCCTAACCATTTTAAGTTTTCGATTTGAGAAGCTTCTCCACCCTCAATATTACGCTCTATGTCTGTATCTTCAATACGAACAACAAAGTCTCCGTTATTGTGTTTTGCGAATAAGTAATTAAACAACGCTGTACGCGCTCCGCCGATATGTAAATGCCCTGTTGGACTTGGTGCATAACGCACTCGAACTCTTTTCGTCATTCTATAAAAACTCCTAACTAATTTTTTTCACTAATAAAACAACGGCCATGGAGGCAATTCCTTCTTCACGTCCGGTAAAGCCTAATTTTTCTGTCGTTGTAGCTTTTACGTTAACTGCTGTTTCATCACAAAGTAAACCTTCTGCAATGCGCTTTTTCATTGCAGGGATATGCGTTATCATTTTGGGCTTTTGTGCGATAATTGTAGCATCTACATTCCCAATTGCGTACCCATGTGCTGTGACAAGTTGCATAACTTTTTGGAGAAGTACAAACGAATCGGCACCTTTCCATTCACTCGAGGTATCTGGAAAATGTTTACCAATATCTCCTTCACCAATGGCACCAAGCAATGCATCTGAAATTGTATGCAACAGTACATCGGCATCTGAATGGCCGAGCAACCCTTTTTCATAAGGAATTGTAATTCCACCGAGAATGAGCGGACGTCCCTCACAAAATTCATGCACATCAAAACCTTGACCAATACGAATCATTATTCCGCTCCCCCATTTTCACGTAAAATATTTCCCGGAAATATTTTTTCCATTAAAAACGCAGCATACACCATATCTTCAGGTGTCGTTAGTTTTATATTATAATAACTTCCTTCGACAACTTCAACCTTACCGCCGTAGTATTCCATTACGCTTGCCTCATCTGTTCCTAGCCAATTCTCTCGTTCTGCATGTTGAAATGCTGCAAATAACGATTCAAATGCAAAAGCTTGCGGCGTTAGCGCGCTGCGTAGTTGTTCACGATCAATTGTACTTAGAATTTCAGATCCACGTACATTTTTAATCGTGTCTTTCATTTTTGTTGCTAAAATCGCACTTTTACCATTACATACTTTCTCCACTAACCGCTCAATTTCTTCATGTTGTACGAAAGGTCGCGCTGCATCATGAACGAGTACACATTGGGGGTGTTCCTTCGCTATTGCACACAAACCATTATGTACGCTCTGTTGACGCTCTCCCCCTCCTTGAACGAATACTATTCTTTCTGTTAACCCTGCTTCTTGCAAAAGTCTTTGCATTTCCTTTTCGTCTTCTGCACTCACTACAAGTACAATCCTTTCACATCGTTCATGTGCATAAAAACGCTGAACTGTGTGTACAAACAATGCTCTACCGAAAAGAGGGAGCAAAAGTTTATTAACTCCTGCTCCCATGCGTTTTCCTTGACCTGCTGCAGGGATAATGACGGTGTAATTCATATACACATCCTACCCTTGCTTTATTTGTTGTTTCTTTTTCATACGCGCGAAAATCATTCGACCCGCTGATGTTTGTAGAACTGAAGTAATTTCGATATCGACACGTTTGTTCGACATTCCCTTCGCATCTTCTACAACAATCATCGTTCCGTCATCAAGATACGCTACACCTTGATTATTTTCTTTACCATCTTTAATGATAATGACTTCTAACTCTTCACCTGGCAACACAACTGGCTTAATTGCATTCGCTAAATCGTTAATATTTAGTACTTTTACATTTTCTAATTCACATATCTTGTTCAAGTTAAAATCATTTGTAACAAGATAGCCATTTGTATCTTTAGCTAGTCGAACGAGCTTACTATCAACCTCAGAAATATCATCATAATCTCGCTCTTCAATGTTCACCTTAATGTGTAACTCTTTTTGAATACGATTTAAAATATCAAGTCCACGACGTCCACGATTTCTTTTTAGCGCATCGGATGAATCTGCAATATATTGTAGTTCACTTAGTACAAAGCGTGGAATAATAACATCACCTTCCACAAAGCCTGTTTGGAAAATGTCGGCGATTCTGCCATCAATGATTACCGAAGTATCAAGTATTTTAGAATGAACCGCTGCTACAGTCTTCACTTCTTCAGGTTGCTTTTTCCGTGCGCTTTTTAGCGTAACAATATTAATAAGCTCTTCTCGTTTCAAAGTACCAATTCGGAAACCGAAGTATCCTAAAATACCCGAAATTAGTATTGGAACGACTGAATTTAAAAGAAAAAAATCAAAATGTGTTAACGGTAATGTAACCATATATGCAACAACAAGACCGATAATTAACCCTAAAGAGCCAAAAATCATATCTGTTACTGGAATTCGTAATAACTTTTCTTCAGTAAATTTAATAAAATCAACAACATATCCTACTGACCAAAATAATAATAAGAAAAATATGAGTGCACCAATAGTTGCCGTGACATACGGCTGGTAAAGAAAACTCGCTTCGTTAACACCTAATAATTTCATTATCTCCGGCACAAGAAACACACCGATTGTTCCTCCAATTAAGACGATTGCTAATTGAACTATACGTTTTAGTATCATCTTCTCTCACCTCCTATCTTCTCTATTGTAACAAAATATACAAACACAATGAAAGTGCTAGCACTCATTGTTTAACAGATTGTGATGATTTGTTGGCGAACTTGCCACGAATATTTGTTTTTCTACAGATTTCGACCTATGCAAAGGCTACGCGTAGTGCATCAGCAATTGTTCGGACGGCAATCACTTCGATATCCTTTGGTGCTGTATACCCACCTACATTTTTGTGTGGAATAATAATTTTTTCAAATCCAAGCTTTTTCGCCTCTTGAATTCGCTGTTCGATACGATTGACTCGTCGTATTTCCCCCGTTAATCCAACTTCTCCAACTGCCGCCATTTTCCCTACAGTTGGCATATCTTTGAAACTAGAAGCAATCGACAACGCGACACTCAAATCAACAGCCGGCTCGTCTAATCTCAGTCCACCACTTACTTTTACAAATGCATCATAGTTTTGCAACAACAACCCTGCTCTTTTTTCTAAAACAGCCATGAGTAAAGACATCCGGTTATAATCAATTCCTGTCGCCATCCGCTTAGCATGCCCAAAACTCGTAGGAGTTATAAGCGCTTGTATTTCCACTAAGACAGGTCTTGTCCCTTCAATAGCCGCAACAACGACAGAACCTGCAACACCCAGTGGTCGCTCTTCTAGAAACACTTCTGAGGGGTTTGTCACCTCTACTAAGCCTCGTTCTTGCATTTCAAAGATACCCATTTCATTTGTAGAACCAAAACGATTTTTTACAGCTCGTAAAATACGATAGGTATGATGTTGTTCTCCTTCAAAATACAACACCGTATCTACCATATGCTCTAGCACCCTAGGACCCGCAATATTCCCATCTTTTGTTACATGACCAACAATGAAAATGGAAATACCATCCCCCTTGGCAATCCGCATTAACTGGCTTGTACATTCACGCACCTGACTCACACTTCCCGGTGCCGACGTAATTTCACTCATGTATACAGTTTGTATCGAATCAATAATAACAAGACCAGGTTTCACTTCATTGATGTGATAATTTATTTGAGCCATATCCGTTTCCGCTAAAACAAACAACCCTGTCGAAATTCCCAAACGTTCTGCACGTAATTTAATTTGACGAGGCGACTCTTCACCTGATACATACAAAACACTTTCTCCTCTTTGTACAATATCATTTGCTGTTTGTAAAAGAAGCGTACTCTTCCCTATCCCTGGGTCTCCACCAATAAGCACCATCGACCCCGGCACAATTCCCCCACCAAGCGCACGATTCAACTCTTCCATACTACTCTTTATCCGCGATTCTTCTTTCGCTTCAATATTTTGCAGACTTACCGGCCGATTCCCCGAAGTAGCACCCGTTTGAAATACTTTCCGATCGTCTTTTTTAGAAATCTCTTCAACCATCGTGTTCCATTCATTACACGTCGGACATTTACCAAGCCATTTCGGTGCTTCATAACTACACGACTGACACACATATTTTGTTTTTATTTTCGCCATAGTTCACCTTTTCTTTTCTTTTTTAATCATCCCAATACAAACTAACAAACCCACTTACATTTTTCCCACGCATTAACTCACAACCAACACAAATTTCCACACAAACATACGCGAGACTCAATTATTTTTCATAGAACAAAACCTAGGACGCGAGCGCAGCCTTTTTCACAACCCATGGATGAAAAGTTTTAACGCGACCATCAACACAACGTTGAAGGGTACGGAGAAAGGCAACGGAGACTCCCGTGGAATCAGGCGGAAACGTGTGACCCCACAGGAGCAGCTTTACCGCGACGAGGAGGCACACGGCCGCCCCACAGGAAA
>JBOFGC010000369.1:0-2356 GCA_051648945.1 Bacilli bacterium | reverse complement strand
CAGACCAATTAGATAATGTTAAAATCATAGGAACGAGCAGTTTACGTCGTAGTCTACAAATTCAACACTACCTTCAAAAAGCAGAAGTGAAATGGATTCGTGGTAACATTGATACGCGTATTAAGAAACTCGAGAGTGGCGAATATGATGCGATTATCTTAGCTGCGGCAGGTATTCACCGACTAGGCATTCAAAATGATTTAACCCTTGTATACTTAGATACGTTGCAAATGGTTAGTGCTGTTGGCCAAGGCGCACTTGCACTTGAATGTCGCGCAGATGATGAAATAACAAAGACGCAATTGGCACATATTCATTGTGAACAAAGTGCAGAAGAAGTGCTCGCTGAACGCACATTTTTGCGTCTAATGAATGGTGGATGTGAAGTGCCTATCGGAGCAAGTTGTGTAAGAGTTGGAGAGGTGCTCCACATTACAGGGATGGTCGGTGATGAATCGACGCAAAAGATGGAAATTTATGAAGTGCGTGGAAAAGATGCGGAAGAAATTGGTACAATTTTAGCAAAACAAGTCCAACAACAATCCACTATTTTATGGGCACAAAGAAAGGATGAACGCTAATGTTTGAAAGACATCGACGATTACGAAGAAACGGAGCGATGCGTGCACTTGTACGTGAAACGCAGCTTACGCCGAATGATTTTATAGCACCTATTTTTTTAGTTGAAGGTGAGAATATTAAAAATCCTATTCAAAGTATGCCGGGCGTTTATCAATGGTCAATGGACCGAGTAGATGAAGAACTACAACAGATCGTTGCGTGCGGCATTAAAGCAGTTATTCTTTTTGGTATACCGAATGAAAAAGACAGCGTTGGTTCGCAGGCATATAACGAAGAAGGCATTGTCCAACGAGGTATTGCACATGTGAAAGCGACGACAGAACTGCTTGTTATTGCAGACACATGTCTTTGTCAGTTTACAGACCACGGACATTGTGGCGTTGTTCATGATGGAGAAATTCAAAATGATGCCTCACTTACGTTACTCGCGCAAACCGCAGTGGCACAAGCTGTTGCAGGTGCTGATGTTATTGCACCATCGAATATGATGGATGGCTTTGTAACATTTATCCGACATGCACTTGATGATGCGAACTTTTCGCATATACCAATTATGAGCTATTCTGTGAAATATGCTTCGAGTTTTTATGGTCCGTTTCGAGACGCAGCGCATAGCGCACCGCAGTGGGGTGACCGCCGTGCGTATCAAATGGACCCAAGCAATCGGTTAGAAGCGCTACGCGAAGCGAGTGCAGACGTAGACCAAGGTGCAGATTGGCTTATGGTGAAACCAGCGCTGAGTTATTTGGATGTGATCCGTGAATTAAGGGACCGATTTGCTACACCCATTGTTGCGTACAACGTGAGTGGGGAATATTCGATGGTAAAAGCAGCTGCACAAAATGGTTGGATTGATGAAAAGCGAATCGTTATCGAAATGCTGACGAGTATGAAACGAGCTGGCGCTGACCTTATCATTACATATTGGGCAAAAGATGCATGTGCCTTTTTGAAAGAAGAGAATCAATAAATGCGAACACAATCAGAAACACTCTTTGCTGATGCATGTACGGTTTTACCTGGTGGGGTAAGCAGTCCAGTTCGTGCGTTTGGTAGTGTTGGCGGTTCTCCGATTTTTATTGAAAAAGGAGAAGGGCCGTATGTAGTTGATGTTGACGGACATCGCTATATCGATTACGTGCTCAGTTGGGGACCTCTTATACATGGGCACGCACATCCACAAGTGACAGCGAAAATTATGGAGCAAGCGCAACGCGGTACAAGCTTTGGCGCACCCTCTTCGCTCGAAACGGTTTTAGCAAAAGAAATTATTCATCGCGTTCCTAGTATTGAAATGGTTCGCTTTGTCAGTTCTGGTACAGAAGCGACGATGAGTGCCATTCGTTTAGCACGTGCGCACACAGGACGAAATAAAATCATAAAATTTGATGGATGTTATCACGGCCATGCCGATAGCTTTTTAGTGAGTGCTGGTTCTGGTGTTGCGACGTTTGGGTTGCCAAACAGCCCGGGTGTGAGTCATGATGTCACACAAAATACAGTGAGTATTCCTTACAATTCAGTGCAGGCGTTACAGCAAGTTTTTGAAGCAAATGGATCAGAAATTGCTGCGGTGATTGTTGAGCCAATCGCAGGAAATATGGGACTCGTAGCACCAACAAAAGCTTGGTTACAGCAGATGCGTTCTCTTTGTGATACATATGGCACGTTGTTGATTTTTGACGAAGTAATGAGCGGCTTTCGTGTTGGATACACTTCTGCACAAGGCCTTGTCGGTGTTATGCCAGACATCACATGTTTAGGTAAAGTTGTT
>JBOFGC010000368.1:0-5045 GCA_051648945.1 Bacilli bacterium | reverse complement strand
GTGTCTGTATCTGGGTTTTTATGACCAAAAATAAGTACTTTATTCATTGAATTATCTCCTTTTATATGTATATAGATTGGTTTGCACATCATATTTTAACAAGAAAGTAGGAATTAGAAAAGAGAATGAGGAGAAATTGTCTGAAAATAATATAAGAAAATATTCCCTTTTCAGAATCAATTAAATTGTTGTATAATTAGACTTATATTTATATAACTATTTTCAACACATCAAAAGGGAGCACACACCATGACAAAGCTATTTTCTAAAATTCAAAGAAGCATGGCTATTAAAATTTTACTCATTGTATTCGCACTCGTCGTCTTTCCACTATTAGCAGGGATGATGTTTATCACTTACAAAGGATTTATTTCAATTAGTGATACATATGTACAGCAATTAGAGCAGTCAAACACACAAATGAATGCTGTCATTAACGGTAAATTTCAAGATTACACGCAAATCGTTAATAGTTTAGCGAACAATCCCTTTCCTACTACAGAGAAAGAACTAAGAACACTTCGTAATGAACTCACAATTACTAGCGATCAAAACACGTATTTCGGATATGCTTTTTTAGCAACTGAGCAAAAGCTTTATTCTTCTACTGATGACTCAATTAAAAATGTCGACCATAAAAGTGAAGAATGGTTTCAATATGCCTTATCAAACCCAGATCAAACCGTTGTTAGTCCTCCTTATCCTGATGAACACGGTGACTACGTAATCTCTGTTTACAAAGGAATGAAAGGCAACGCAAATGCACTTGTTGGCGTAAGTGTCGAACTGAACGCTTTTGCTGAGTTATTAGAGTCCACTCAAATAGGTGAATCTGGTTATATAATGTTTACAGATTTAGATAATAATGTTATTTTTCATCCAACACTAGAAAAAGGAAGTGCAATTACGAATAAAGCGTTTGAACAGTCAAACACTAAAGAATACGGATCATTTGTGACTACATTTGACGGACACACAAAAATTATCGCTTTTGATAGTAGAAATGATTTAGGTATGAAAGTTTTCACTACCATAAATCAAAGTGAAACAAGAGCCCTGATGTCTTCTCTATTCTTTTCATTTATTATAGTAATTGGTATCTCAGTCCTACTTAGTCTCCTATTTGTATGGATTCTACGCAAGCATTTGAGCGGACCACTACAAAAACTTGCACAAGTTACATCCATTATTTCTGAAGGAAATCTTGATGTCGAAATACCAAAATTAAAACAACAAGATGAACTTGGACAACTTCACGAACATTTTGCAACAATGGTCCAAAACCTACGTGCCGCAATTAGTAGTCTACGCGAACAGTCACTCGTATTAGCGAGCACATCACAACAACTTTCTGCAAATGCTGAGGAAAACGCAAGTAGCATTTTACAGGTTAATGAAAATGTAAATGAATTGAATCAATTTGTTCATACTACAGTCACAGGCGTTGAAGGTGTAGGTGCACAATCCCTTGATGTTTCGAATTCCATCCAAAATAGCAATCAAATTTTGAGCGCTTCGACTGAACTTGTAACGCAAATGCAAGCACAATCACAAAAAGGGGCAATGGCTGTTGAAGAGGCTTATAAGCAGATGGACGAAATCGTAGCAAGTTCAAAACTAGCAATGGCGTCGACAAATAAGCTTGCCAACAGCTCAGCACAAATTGGGACGATTATCCAACTTATTCAGAACATTGCATCACAAACAAATCTCTTAGCGTTAAATGCTGCGATTGAAAGCGCACGAGCTGGTGAACACGGTCGTGGATTCGCGGTCGTTGCCGAAGAAGTTCGCAAACTAGCAGATGAAACGGTACGGGCTACAACAGAAATTTCATCACTCATTACGGATATGACGAATAGTCAAAATGAAGTAGAGAAAACAATGTCATCAAGCGCTACTGTCGTTGCACAAGGACAGGAAAATATGAAAGAAGTGAATGCGAATTTTCATCATATTCATACTTCGATTCAACAGATTGTTGCAACACTCGATGACACAAAAAATACGAACGCACAAGTTGTTCAAGCAAATAATAGCATAAACACTTCTATTGAAACTGTGGTTCAGCAATCACAAAAAATGCTAGCAACTTCTGAAATCGTACGTTCTGTAAGTGAAGACCAGACAGCAAGTACACAAGAAATTGCTGCAACAGCGCAAAGTCTCGCCGATATTGCTGATGAATTAACGCTAATTGTTCAGAAATTCAAACTTTAGGCAACAAATTTTGTTATCATGCATGCACATGCTAGAATAAAGTAGAAAATTTCAGATTTTCTACTTTATTCTAGGGGTGTAATCAATGTCTATCGGCTCTATCTATATCAATTTACCTACAAAAAATGTCGCAGAAACACGTGCTTTTTGGACGAAATTAGGATTTCAAATTCAAGAGCAATTTAGTAATGAACAAGCAATATGTGTAGTATTGAAAGAAAATACAATTTACGCCATGTTTATCAGCCATGAAATGTACGCAACATTTACTCATAAACCTATTTCTGACAATTCTTCTTCTCAAGTCATTCTAGCATTTGATGTAGACAGCAGAGAAAAAGTTACAGAATTTGTTGACACAGCCGTTGAAATCGGGGGCAAACGCTATTTACAAACAGTAAACGAAGGTTGGATGTTTTATGACCGCTTCGAAGATTTAGACGGTCATCAATGGGAAGTAATGTTTATTGATCATACTGCGTTTCCACAAGAATAAGCTTGTTTTACACTAAAAAACCTGAACAAATTTCAAATCATCTCGTTGATGGTTCTGAATTGTTCAGGTTTTTTGTTATAAAATTTTCTTACTTCTTCTTCGTGACACGCTATATCTATTTCTGCCTTACTCCTAATTGTAGTATACATTCTACGGTGTGTAAATTTTTACATAGGTGCTACGTATTGTAAAACGAAGTTGTACTATTGTACAATGAACAGTGCATGCACCTTGCATGTGGGTGGGTGAGGGAGCTTTTATTATGTTAAAGGAGTATTATGTTAAACAAATTTTTTAAACTTTCTGCGCACAAAACAACTGTACGCAGTGAGGTTGTTGCCGGAATTACTGCATTTCTAACGGTGATGTATATTATTATTACAAATGCAGCGATTCTTTCAGACGCTGGGATGAATGAAAATACGGCCATGATTGCAACAATCGTTGTGTCAACGCTCAGTACTTTCGTTATGGGGATTTACAGCAATTCACCACTCATTGTCGTTCCTGGAATGGGTATCAACGCGCTATTTAGTTATACTCTCGTTCAGGGACTAGGACTTCATTGGACCGAAGCACTTGCTGCGGTCACTGTGAGCGGGCTGATTGTCTGTGTTCTTACCTTTACCTCTGCTGCAAATAAGATTGCACAAGGAATTCCCGTACTTCTTAAGCAGAGTATTACAGTCGGCGTTGGCTTTTTAATTCTCTTTATAGGCCTTCAAAAATCGGAAATTATTGCACACAGTGAAACGACGTTTGTCGCTCTTGCTTCATTACGTAATCCTGTTCTGTGGATTAGTGTACTTACATTTGTCGCCGTATTGACCCTTCATATTCGGAAAGTAAAAGCAGCGGTATTAGTCGCAATGGTGGGTGGCACAGTGCTTGCAGCGGTGTTAGGCGAAGTTTCTAGTACGGCACTTACACAAGGAACTGTTTCTTTTCAGCCGTTAGCAGAAAGCTTTGGAGCAATGAATTTTCAAGGCATTTGGGCCTTTCCTTTTTGGATTGGTGTCTTCGCTTTAACAATGGTTGTTTTATTTGAAAATATCGGACTTATTCACGCACAACTTGATATGACGAACTCTCCAGAAAAGATGGGAAAATCGTTACAAACTATGGGTGTGAGCAACATTTTTGCAGGCGTAATCGGCACAAGTCCGACAATCAGTGCTGCAGAATCAATTGCAGGAATTGCAGCGGGAGGCCGAACTGGCTTAACAAGTATCGTCGCTAGTTCATTATTAGGGTGTAGTATTATCTTGTTGCCACTTATGCAAACTGTTCCAAATGGTGTAATCGGAGCGATTCTTATGTATATCGGATGTCTCATGATTGCCGAAGTGAAAAGTATGCGTGTCAAAGATTTTACGGATGCTGTACCAGCAATCGTCATTGTTAGTTTTATTCCTTTGACATTTAGTATCGTCGACGGCATTGCCTTTGGTTTTATTTTGTACGCGTTATTAAAACTATTAACAAAATCAGAAGAACGTTTGAGTAAAAGTATGTACGTCGTATCACTATGCTTTATTGTCTACTTTCTCTGCGGCGTCTTTCTCAATACATCGCATTAAAGACTGACCAAAAAGGCCATTTCAGTAGAATGAAATGGCCTTTTTCATTTGGTAAATACGAGTTTTTCACCCTCAAGTTTCAACTTTGCGTCAAACACTTTTCCATCTCGTTCGAATCCTTTTATTTCTTGCGTACTTTCATTTTTCAACAAACGTTTTACTTGAGCAGGCGTAATCGCTTTGCCTAACATTTGTTTTGATAACATAAATCCACATTGGTTCGTTCGATAATTTTCGCATCCATATATTTTCCCTTTATCAATGACATTTCCGCCACAACGAATACATGTGCCTAATGGTGCTGCGCTGAACACTTTATTTTGCGTTGCGTTCTTCGAAACTGAAGCGACATATTTTTTTTCGCCTTCTGTGAAATTCCATGTCGTACTTACATTTTTAGCATCTGCGATAATCTTTTCGCTTAGTTGACGCACAAGTTCGATAAAATCCTTTGCAGCGTATTTGGCTTGTCCAATCTCACTTAAACGTTTTTCCCATTTTGCTGTAAGTAGTGGCGAAGCTAATATACTTTCTCCTAAAGAGGAAATGAGTAATTTTCCTTTTGGCGTACCGTACACGAGATTTTTTTCGACCGCGATATATTTTCTGTTTTTTAGGACCGTTATAATTCCAGCTCGTGTTGCCTCTGTCCCAAGTCCTTCTTTCTGTTTTAATACTTCACTCCACTCTTCCTCTTCAATTCCTCGCCCACAGTGTTTCATAACAGCAATCAAATCACCTTCTGTATA
>JBOFGC010000367.1:0-6303 GCA_051648945.1 Bacilli bacterium | reverse complement strand
TCGCTTTTGATTCGATTACCGCATCGGCAATTCCTTTGAAAACTAAGTTTGGTAGGATGCTCGTATATAAGCTTCCTGGGCCAATAATAATTGCGTCCGCTTTCAAAATATGCTCAACCGCTTCTTCGTTTGGTTGTACATTATCAGGCGTCAACCAAACGCGAGAGATGGATTTATTCACTTCTGGTATCTTTGACTCCCCACTAATAACTGTACCGTCTTCCATTTCGGCGTGCAAAACGACAGAATGGTTGGCGACTGGAAGGACTGTACCACTTACATTTAATACTCTACACATTTCCTGGACGCCATGTGCAAAACTTCCTGTAATCGAACAAAGAGAAGCTAAAATCAAATTACCAAGTGCATGTCCATTTAATTCTGACGCAGTTTGAAAACGGTGCTGAAACATTTCGCGAAGAATCGGTTCTGCATCACTCATCGCCGCAATGACGTTTCGAATATCGCCAACTGCAGGCAAATCCATTTGATCGCGAATGAGACCCGTACTCCCTCCATCGTCTGCAACAGTTACAATTGCCGTTAAATCAACATCATGATTTTTAAGTCCTCGCAATAAAACCGGTAATCCTGTTCCCCCTCCAATGACAACGATTGAAGGCTGTGTTTTCTCTATCATAGATTAATGGTCCTTTCTTTTGTCGATGTCACGATGAGAACATACTGTAGCAAAACGACTAGCAAATCGTTTTGTAAAGTACTCCGACAACGCAACACTGCGGTGTTGACCTCCTGTACAACCAATGCCTACAATAACCTGACTTTTTCCTTCGCGTTTATATTGAGGAATCATATACTCTATCAAATCGCCTAGTTTAGCAATAAATGTTTGCGTTTCTTTAAACTCCATAACATAATCGTATACTTCTTGATCTTTACCTGTCATGGGACGCATATGTTCAATATAAAACGGATTCGGTAAAAAACGCACATCAAACATTAAATCTGCATCGATAGGTACGCCGTGTTTAAAACCAAAAGATACAAAATTTACACTAAATGGTTGTTCTTGCGTTTTTGAGAAATGATTCATCATCAATTCGCGTAATTCACGTGGTTTCAACCCACTCGTATCAATGAGCATTTGTGCACGTGATTTCATTTTCTCCAATAATTTACGTTCTTTTTGTATGCCTTGTAATGGCTGATTCGTTGGAGATAGAGGATGTGCTCGGCGTGTTTCTTTATAGCGAGCGACTAATTTCGCGTCATTTGCCTCTAAATAGACAATTTGTGTGTCAATATTTTTCTGTTCAATAACATCAGAAACACATTGATTTAATTCTTCAATAAAAACTTGCGCACGCAAATCCATAACTACAGCAATTTTATGTAACTTACCTTGCGATTCACATGCCAGTTGGATAAATTTCTGGAGCAATGTTGGCGGTAAATTATCCACACAATAGTAGCCTAAATCTTCTAGACTTTGCATTGCTACAGTTTTACCTGCGCCACTCATTCCGGTAATAATGACTAGTTTCGTTTCAGGGTTTGGTAGCATATTTTTTCCTCCTTCACTGCTTTTAGCGAGTGTCGTTCGTATGATACGTTAGCAAATCGTATGATTCGTTATAGTAAAACGTTGCTGACAGTAGACCTTTCCCCGTAAGTAGATGACGCAAAATGACGCGGTCACCTTCTGCCATCGCTAAATTCTCAATTTCTTCTTTCGGATGCCATGCAAGATAGCCCTCATGATTTTCTGTTTTTGCTATCCCACTACATGTTGAAGCATAAAAAGAAAACATCATCCATTCATTTACTACATCGCCATCATCATTTTTTACGACGATTGTGCTGACTACTTTTAGTTCAGGATTTTGTAAATGTAAATTGGTTTCTTCATAGTACTCTCGTTGAACCGCTTCAAAAATATGTTCACCAGGTTCCATTTTCCCACCTGGACAAACCCACCAATTACGACGCGGTTTATTTAATAAAAAAATATTTTGCTCTTGCTGTAATAAACAATGTGTTACACGTTGCACACATTCACCAACTTTCATCCATGCTTTGTTCCGTTACTTTTTATCATTTTACCATCATTTATGTAGGGGTGCATAGATAACTTCTTCCAACAACTAGCGTTTTCCAACGTTTAACGAACAGAAAAACTCTAACTCAACTAAAAAAATGCGGCGCAAACCACATTTTTATCGCGTACAATCGTATAACATTGTTAACATATCTAACAGTTCGTTGTGAGTGATTACCTTCTGTGGATGAAAGTTGTTCTCCTCATCTACTTGAAATATTTGGTACGCAATCATTGTTTGAATGGCTGCTTGTGTATCTCCGTCTTCTCGTTCCGCGTCTTTAGGTAAAACAACTGGCGCGAAAATTTGCCGCGGTCTAACGTTATAGTGTTCTAAAAACTGCACAAATGCAACTGCAACTTCTGCTCTTGTGACCAATGCATTCGGACGATACAGATTCTTTTCATCGCTACGAATATAATTGAAGTGTTGCGCTAAGCGAAATAATTGCATTTTTTGCATTTCTTCATCCACGTCTACTGTCGGTAAAAGTAAACAAATATTTGCTTGAATGTTTGTACTTTCGGCTAACGTCATCGCTAATTCCGCTCTACTCACTTCCTTATTCGGTACGTAAAACGGTGCTAGTTTACTTCGTTTAAATGCACCTTCAATACTTTGATCCGTTATCACACTTCCCTTTTCAAAATGATAGCTACCTGCTTTTCTCGTTTTGACAACGGCATCACTGTTCTCTTTCAGAAATAGCGCTGGACCGTCTTTGTCTATGACTGCAACGATATTCTCATTTGGTGCATGTTTTTTTCGAATGGATACAAATTCAAGTAATTCGTTGATTTCATGGACATTTCTAGCGTGCATCACCTTTGGTTGAATGCTCACATTTTTCCCACCAGATAGTGTCAAAGAATATATTACGCTTTCATTTGTTTGATATATCCGTTTACTCCAAAATGTATGATGAAAGGAATTCAGAGGAATCACAAATTGAAAATCCTTAAAATAGAGATATAGTGTTACATTTTTATCAGCGATTTTTAATTGCTCGTATTGTTTTTCTGTTAGGGAGATTGTTGAATTTTTCACATTACTATTTATAACAATTTTTAGGTTTATGTTTGTGAACTGCTTTTCTGTTGTGAGGATTCTTTGAAGGGGTATTACGATATTTTCTTGTTTTTCACTAGACACACCCATGCGCAGTTGACTTGTTTTCCCGGATTTTTGTGGCGTTATTATTTCGCTACTGCAAGCACTAGCATGAGGACTTGCTACGAAAAAAATGGGAAGAAGTAAAAATAGGCACATGATTGAACGAAACATATTGATCACCTCCGTTAAATTATACAAAGAAACAAAACCACCATGTACGATTCTATTCCTTTGAATTGCTAATCATTCCTTTTTTGAGATTAAACTAAAAAAAGACCGCACTGTCATTTTTTCTGTCTGACTGTTGTGCGGTCTACTGTTTTTATAAAGATAAGCTCTTAGCTTTTAATTCTTCGATATAATGTTGTGCTGCTTGTGCTGCAATACTTCCATCTCCAGTTGCTGTAACGATTTGACGAAGTTTTTTGTCACGAATGTCTCCTGCAGCATAAATGCCCGGTACGTTCGTTTCCATTTGTTCATTTGTTACGATATAGCCACCTTCATTTGTAATGCCTAAATTTGCGAACGGTTTTGATAATGGGTTCATGCCGATATATACAAATACGCCGTCACAAGCAAAATCACGTTCTTCGCCAGTTTGTGTATCGACAAGTGTAACACCGCCGACTTTGTTGTTAAGATCATTCACTTGTTTCACTGTAGCGTTCCAAATGAAATCAATCTTATCATTTGCAAATGCTCTGTCTTGAAGAATTTTTTGCGCACGTAATTGATCACGTCGGTGAACGATCGTTACTTTGCTCGCATAACGCGTTAAGTACATACCTTCTTCAACTGCAGAGTCGCCTCCACCAATAACAACAAGTTCTTTTTCTTTAAAGAATGCACCATCGCAAATTGCGCAGTAACTTACACCACGTCCTGCAAGTTCTTCTTCGCCTGGAACACCCATCTTCTTGTATTCTGCGCCTGTTGAAATGATAATTGTATGTGCACGATATTCTTTTTTACCCGCAACAACGACTTTAACGTCGCCTTCATTCCGTACTTCTTTAATATCACCGTAGGCATGTGTCGCACCAAACTTTTTCGCATGTTCATACATTTTCGTTGAAAGTTCTGGTCCTAAAATATGTTCGTACCCTGGATAGTTTTCGATTTCCTCTGTGTTTAACATCTGGCCACCAGGCAAGCCACGTTCAATCATTAACGTATCTAAATTTGCACGCGAAGTATATACTGCAGCAGTCATCCCAGCTGGACCTGCACCGATTATTATCACATCATAAATTTTCTCTGTCATTATTTTTCCTCCTCTTAACACATCTGTCTCTGTATTTCTTCTATCTTTATGTTATACAAGGAAGTGTTGTTCGTCTAGTTGTTTGCTCACTTCATGAGACTTTTCACGACTTTACAATATTTGCGAAGTGTTGATACGCTAACACCAACGATTTCGGCAATGTGCTTTTGTGAGCACTCATATTCTGTATCTAATGACATCAGATACAGAATTGCGCTGCTCATTCCTTGAGGAGAATATGCATTATCTTCTTCGTACCATTGTTCAAATACTGGTAATGCTTTCTTGAATACATCGCGTGTACGATCGTCATATTCGCAGATTGTAACGAAGATGTTTACGATGCTTTCAAAGATGAATAGCGCCTTAATATCTTCGTTTTCATCACTGCCCTTTTTAAAGTCAGAACAACATGCATACATCGCTGCTAAGAGCGGTGATTTCGTTACAGTTTCATATTTTTGCATAACAAGAGCGAACACTTGGTTATCACCTGCCATTGTCGCTGCAACAATTTCTAACAGTGCAAGATAGTCATCGCCACCCTCTTCCTTAGCTAGTGTACTAAGTTCCCAAGGTTTTTGTTCTGCATTGCTCAGCCCTTTTTGCTTTGCAATTTGAAAATGATAGTCTGCTTGTTCAAAATTTCCGAGCGCATATGATGTAAGAGAATACCAGTAGTGAAACGTTGCGTCTTTTTCAGGAAGTTGATGCATCAATCGTCGGAAATGTTTGTGCGCTGTTTCATGTGAACCTACACATGAAAGTGTTGTAGCCAACTTATACGTTTGTTCAAGTCCCATAGGAATCACGGTCTTTAACGTTTCTAACGTTGCGTCTGCTTCTTTTTTCTTACCCAATGAATAATAGAAAACCATTAGATTACAGAGAGCATGAATATTTCCCGTGCTTTCTGTTAACACTTTTTCTGTGATTGAGAACGCCTCTTGAATATCACCTATATGAAAATATGTTAATGCTAAATTGTTATACGCTGGCCAATATTCAGGAAATGCTTCTGTCATTTCTTCTAATAATTCAATAGCTTCTGGAATATTTCCTTCTGCTAGTAATTGACGTGATTGTTCCTGCAATTCAAGTAACGTCTCTTGTTCATTATCCAAATCAAACCCTACTTCTTCATTGATGAAGAAGAGTAAATCTTCAGCATCTTCAGCAAATTCTCCTTCAGGTTGATCATCAAGATAGAGTGTTACGAATTTTTTCGCTTGATAAAAATTTCCTAGATGTGCAAAATTATTTGCGATTAGAAAATGACAGGCATAAATGTCTTCATCGAGCACTAATCGCGGAAGAAGCATTTGGTAAACGTCATTGCTTGCTGCATAGTCTCCGAGTTCTGTCAGCATGAAGGCAAGTTCTGATTGCCAATCGTTCGACTTACTATTTTTTTCGACTGCACGTTGCATATACGACACTGCTTTTTTTATGTTGTTTTGTTTATATTGTTTCTTGGCCATACGATAATAGTAATTTCCACGTTCTGCCAAGGGAATGAGTTGTTTAATTTTTGTCATTTTACTTTTCCTATTAATTCTAATATTTTTCTTGATTATATCATAGGAAGTATAGCAAAAATGGTTGAAAATGAAAATAATAGGATAGAACTTCATATATTGGGATTTTTCTATGAAAAAGGGCTACGCTCGCGTTTCATGTGTATGTTCTATGAAAATAACTTACCTTCGGTCGCGAGCGATAAGTTTTCGTAAGTGTCCGTTACGTCAGGCACCTTCGCTTTCCTGCGGGGCACGCCGCGAGCCTCCTCGTCGCGATAAAACTGCTCCTGTGGGGTCTCGCTTGGCGGCCTTTCCCGCGGGAGTCTTCGGCGCCTGACTTCAC
>JBOFGC010000366.1:0-2542 GCA_051648945.1 Bacilli bacterium | reverse complement strand
ATGTAGAGAAAATATTGCAAGTCAATGATCGAGTATAAATGTCAACATCTAAATGTACAAAAATGACTGTTTAATAATGTACACTTTTATCAATTTTCTTGCTCAAAATGTCGCTTCAAACGATAAGAATCTCCCACTATATTTACTACTGTGGCGTGATGTAGCACGCGATCTAGGATGGCGTTGGCGATTTTGGGATCTTGGAATATTTCACCCCACATCTTAAAATTGACATTCGTTGTAAAGATGGTGCTTTTTTTCTCGTATCTGCGATCAATCAATTGAAAAAATAGCTTTGCGTCTTCCGCGTCAATTGGTAAATAACCAATTTCGTCAATGAGCAGTAACTTGTACTTTGTATAGTGTTTCAGACGTGATTCTAAGCGATTTTCACTTTGTGCTTTCTTTAAATTCAGGATTAGATCATGACATTTAATAAAGTAAGTACTTGTTCGTTTCTTTGCTGCCGCAATTCCAATAGAGGTAGCTAAGTGGGTCTTACCGACGCCACTTGTACCTAGAAATACGATGTTCTCCCCTTGTTGGATAAATCGTAGTGTTAAAAAGTCTAAAATCTGTTGCTGGTTTACCGTTGGTTGAAATGTAAAATCAAAGTCTTTCACTTCCTTTAAGTGCGGAAATGCAGCCATTTTAACCATTGAATGAATCATGTTATGCTCTTTTACTTCTATTTCATAGTCAGTTAATTTTAATAAGGCATCGACAAACGAAACATCATTTTGATAGGTCATTTCAATGCATTCATCTAAGTGTAATGCGGCCTGTTTGAGTTTCAGGTAACTTAAATTATCTAACAGTCTCTTGTAATTACTATTCATCTGCATACAGTGCTCCTATGGCGTCTAAATTTTTCCTTGCGAGTTCATCCACATCCACTCTCGTGGATACAGTTCGCCTTAAATTCTCTTTGTAATGGTCAATTTTGTAGTTAAGCTTGTTTGAAGACACACCGTAATGTACAATTAACTTTGAGTTATAGTACACATGGATTTGTTGCTCATATACTTGGATTTCTACGTGTTTTCCGATGTACTCAGCGCCTACTGAGTACTGATTAGATTTGTACGAAAACATTCCAGAAGTATTGACTTTAACAAGTGCATGATGTGAACGATAAGAATCTCTTATTTGCCGACTTGGTAGGGGCTGTAAGTGGTTCTTTTCTTTTTTAAATGCCAATATAGGCACTTTATTCGTTCCTTGCGAAACCGTTCCGTTTACTCGATCGCATAACTGTTGTACAAATGTATGCAGCTCTTCATATGTAAACTTCCCTTGGTAAGCATGAATTTCATCGATAATCTTCATTGTTGACTCTACCTTTGCTTTTGTCTGTGGCCTTCCTGCAATACATGGTTGAACTTTAATTCCATAGTCATCTGCAAACTGTTGAAATCTAGCATTCACCTTCCCAGGAGAGTACTCTGTTCTTGCATCATCCATAATAGTTTTCATGTTATCACTTAGTAAAATACGAGGAACTCCCCCTAGCTTTTCGAAGAAATCAGCCAGTACTGGAATTAAAACACTTTGTGTTTTCGAAATACTTATTTGATATAGCCGAAAGCGCGAATTACTTAGTAGTAACACTAATACATTAATCATTAAGATTTCACCATCACTAGTGACGTATTTCATGTCTTCTTTCCAGTCTAACTGTGCTTGTTCTCCAAGAGGAGTTTCATATCTAACCACAGGCTTCACCTGCCCTTTTCCTTTACTTTTTGAAAAGTAAGCTTGGAACTCTGGTTTCTTAGAAATATATGCTCGGAAGGTAGAGGCTGAACATTTTAAACCATGATTGTCTTTGATATATTGATAGAGTACCCTTTTGTAATAAAAAACCTGTGGGTTATCCTCGGAAAGCAACTCAGTTATCGTTTCATAATATACATCGACTTTTGATGTTTTCTCCCGTTTCTTTTTTGGTGTATAGCCATTGTAATATTTTTGAACTGTTCTCCGATCACACCCTAACTCCTTAGCGATTCTTGAAGCATTAATTTTCATATTAGAACTCTCCATTAGCACCCTTAAATTATTCAAATCTTCCAACTTATTTATTTCCACTGATGTATTTACATTTATTTTTAACAACATACGATTCACCCCTGAATCAGTATGTTATATAGCGTTGAAATTGTACATTTTTATATCGTCATTTTTGTACACTTTTAGATTAGCATTTATATATATCAATTAATTCATAAGTTTATTTAATTGATTGTTACTTATTACGTATTCTAATTTTACTTAATTGCAAGAAGTTAATAGTACTTCCATTTGATATGAAATAATATGATATCGAAAAGTAATAAATCATTTTGTAATAGGTGTTTTTAACTTTGAGTGGATGCTAAATATAAGTAATTCAAAAAATTCTATTGTAAATTTTTCCCCCAACCCTTGCCAAAAACGAACAAGTGTTCTATATTAACTGTATCAACGTAATAAAAAATGGGAAAGAAGCATGAAACTGGTGGACAAATTATACGGGGAATTTGAGATAGAGAGTGTATTA
>JBOFGC010000365.1:0-5715 GCA_051648945.1 Bacilli bacterium | reverse complement strand
AGGTAAAGGTGCAGCGTTTGTTCGTTCAAAATTACGTAACTTACGTACAGGAGCGATCCAAGAGAAAACGTTCCGTGCAGGTGAAAAAGTTGAAAAAGCACATATTGAAAACCGCAAAATGCAATACTTATATGCAAGTGGCGATCAACATGTATTCATGGACACAGAGTCGTATGAGCAAATTGAACTTTCAGAAGCACAATTAGCATACGAATTAAAATTCTTAAAAGAAAACATGGAAGTAAGTGTAATGACGTTCGGCGGTGAAACAATCGGCGTAACGCTTCCAAATTCAGTAGAATTAGAAGTTACAGAAACTGAGCCAGGTATCAAAGGTGATACAGCTTCAGGCGGTTCAAAACCAGCAACAATGCAAACAGGATTAATCGTTCAAGTTCCTTTCTTCATCGAACAAGGCGAAATCCTAATCATCAACACAACTGATGGTAAATACGTAAGCCGTGCACAACGTTAATTTTTTTCGCTAACGCTTTGTAATGTTTCTATATATCATAATAAAAGACGAAGTACAAATTCCATTCGGAGTTCGTACTTCGTTTTTTTGTGGTATGGAAAAGTGAATTAAATGGTATATTTTTTTTTCTTCGCTCGTACTATTAGGATATGTACAGGCAAGGAGAGTGGGCGATGGAAGCGATCATAGATGCCTTTCCAGATGAATGGAAAAGGGAATGGGACAACCTCCCAAAAAAACAAAGAACTACACTTGAAGAAATTCGCATTCGCGTGGGACAACCAATTCATTGGTGTACGAATGAACAAACCGTTTCGACAACTACAATTGTAACAAGAGAAAGTTGTGACACATTTTTAAAGCGAATTGCAAAATATTCATTTTACGCACTAGAAGAGCAACTAAGGCGAGGCTATCTAACATTAAAAGGTGGGCATCGTATCGGATTTTGTGGTGTCGTCGTACTTGAACAAGGTGCAGTCAAGATGATTCGCAATATTAGTATGCTAAATGTTCGGATAGCTCGAAGTAAAGTAGGCGTCGCTAATTCCATATACCCCCTCCTAACGGATAGAAAAGGTTTAAAACATACGCTCATTCTTGGTGCACCAGGTACAGGGAAAACGACTTTACTCCGAGATTTAGCAAGATTAATCAGTTTGCAACGTCATCATTATAAAGAAAATACGACATACAAAGTAGGAATCGTAGACGAGCGTTCAGAAATTGCAGGTTGTTGGGAAGGTGTGCCGCAGTTTCAGTTTGGACAAAGTGTTGATGTTTTAGATAGTTGTCCGAAAATCGAAGGAATGACAATGTTACTTCGTTCAATGAGTCCTGACGTTGTCGTCGTTGATGAAATAGGTAACACATCCGACACTGCAGCAATTGGTGACTGTGTGAATGCAGGGGTTGTCGTTCTTTGTACAGCACACGCATCCTCTATTGAAGAGGCAAAAAAACGAATTGTATTAGCAGAGTTGTTTGCTGAAAAAGTGTTTGAATCTGTCGTCGTACTTGAGCGCATTCATAAACAAAGCATTCAAACATCTGTCTATGAATGCACCTCACAGAGTTCAGCCTATATGTTAAAAAAGAGGGTGGATATTTCATGCTTAGTATAATCGGAAGTGCATTTGTCACTGTAGCCAGTACAATTGTTGGCGTTCATATGGCAACACAGCTCAAAGACCGTGTGCATCTTCTTCAAACATTTCAAACGTTTTTCACATTGTTACAATCTGAAATTACGTATACACATGTTGATTTAGCTTCGTCGTTTATCGCGCTCGGAAAGCGCATTGCAAAACCAGTTGGACCATTGTTTCAACAAATGGGAAAGGAATTACAGCGCAATGAAAGTGATTTGGATGAAGTGTGGCGAAATGCACTTTTTGATTTTGGAGAACGTCATGCACTTTCTAAAGACGACGTGGACATGCTGGTCAGTTTTGGTAGTCACCTGGGTAGCTATGATAGGGAAAATGAACGCAATCAGATTCAACGCATCATCGATCATCTTCAAAATACAGAACAAATTGCAGCAGCAAATGAACGACGCTATGGCAGTGCGTGTACCCAACTCGGTGTACTTGCTGGTGTAGGTGTAGTTATTTTATTACTTTAAGGAGTGAAAAACATGAGTTACGATTTTTCAATTATTTTTCAAGTAGCAGGAATTGCCTTTGTCGTTATATGCTTAACGACCATTCTCGAAGCAATTGGGAAAAAAGACTTTAATGTCTATATCATTTCAATTGGAACAATTATTGCACTTGGTATTTTTGTATACGAAGTGAGTGGGCTCATTTCACAAGTGAAATCTGTATTTATGCGACTGTAGAATAGGAGAATGGTATGGATATTTTACAAATCGTCGGCATAAGTCTCGTTGCGACAGTGCTAATCGTGTTGTTAAAAGAGTTTAAATCACCGTTTATCATTTATATCTCTTTGTTTACAATTATCGCAATATTTCTCACAACCTTTGATGCGGTTATTGATCTATTAACTATGATTCGAACGCTAGCAGAAAAGGCGAACATTAACTTTTTCTACATCGAAACAATTCTAAAAATTATCGGTATTGCGTATATTGCAGAATTTGGTGCTGCAATCGTAAAAGATGCAGGGCAAGGCGCACTCGCAACAAAAATCGAATTTGCTGGAAAAATATTTATCCTAGTACTCGCTATTCCCATTTTAACGGTCGTAATTGAAACCATCCTACGACTCATTCCAATAGGTTAACGACGCGGAAAGGAAAAGTCGCATGCAAAAACTAATAATGATTACCTTAATTCTCATTACTTTTCAATTTTCTACAATGCCTGTGTCTGTCGCTGCCCAACCAGCACCACCAGAAAAAATCATTGACCTAAATGATGAAGCACATCAACTAGCAGAGGACCTTGGTGTAGATGAGTTATCTGCGTTTTGGAATGGTGTTGTGGAAGAGTATGGTGGGTATTTACCAGAAAATCAAAAAGTAGATGTGTATAGTTTGTTGCGTGGAGAAACGTCCATCAATTTATGGGAATGGTGCAAAGCACTATTTCGCTATTTTTTTCATGAAGTGATTGCGAATGGACAACTTCTTGGTATGTTATTGCTGCTTACGGTATTCAGCACGCTATTAAAAGCGATTCAAAGTTCATTTGAACAGAACACAGTGAGCAAAGTAGCGTATACAATCGTCTTTTTTGTTCTCCTAATTCTCGCACTCAATAGTTTCACAACGGCAATTACATACGTTACGGACACGATTGGAAGGATGACAGATTTTATTACAGCACTACTGCCGTTGTTACTAAGCCTGCTCGCGGCGACCGGGGGCATAACGTCGGCAACTTTTTTTCATCCGCTGATGATTTTTCTAATGAATACTACAGGAATATTTATCGGTTGGATTGTTCTGCCTTTATTTTTTCTGAGTACGGTACTTAGTATCGTTTCGAATATGAGTGAAAATTATAAAGCAACGCAACTCGCAGGCATGTTGAAAAATGCAGCGATATGGATGTTAGGCGTGTTTGCCACTATTTTTCTAAGTGTACTCGGCATACAAGGTGGCATAACGGCTGTTGCTGATGGATTAGGCATTCGAACGACAAAATTTGTAACGAGTAATTTTATTCCGGTAGTCGGTCGTATGTTAACAGATGCAACAGAAACGATTGTCGGTGCAGGTGTGTTGTTGAAAAATGCTGTCGGCTTGTTTGGTCTTGTAACAATCGCCGTTTTCGTTGCGTTTCCTGCCATAAAGATTTTTACAGTCTCTATCGTTTATAAACTTACAGCAAGTTTAATTCAACCTATTGGCGACGGCCCAATCATTGGAACACTCGGTCTGTTGAGCAAAAATTTCCTGTATATTTTTGCATGCCTTGTCATTGTTAGTGTCATGTTTTTTCTATGTATTACGCTCATTGTTGTCACAGGGAACATCACAGTTATGATTCGCTGAGTGTAGAAAGGAAGGTGGAAATTTGTTTTGGAATGGCTCAATGAATGGATTCGGAATATTGTTGTCCTCATTTTAGTTGGTACGTTACTAGAACTTTTTATGCCGAGCGGTGCGTATCAAAAATATACGAGATTCGTACTCGGACTAATTATGATTATTACGTTTCTTACACCTGTTCTACAACTTCTCCAAGTCTCCCCTGAAGAAATGGTAGCGGAAATGGAACAAAATGCGAGTGTTGCAGTTACAGTAGAAAAAAATGTACTAGAACAAAAAAAAATAGATATAGAAACGGGACAAGCTGCATACATTGTAGAGAAAATGAATGAATCCCTAAAAAATGATGCAAATGTTGAGCTAGAGTCGCTCGGTTATGAAGTCGTTCAAGTAGAGGTCGTTGTGAATCCGAACATCCCGCTTCAACAACTTCAATATCAAGATATCCAACACGTATCACTAATGCTCAAACAACGAAAAGCTGTTGTCTCACCTGTGCAAACTGTAGAAATCAACAAACAAGATAATGTAGAGGCAGAAAACGATGAAACGCTTGCAGAAATTGTGAACAAGCTAGCAGCACGTTGGGGAATTCACGAAAAGAAAATTAGCATACTTTCATAAGGAGGGATGTGCGCGTTATGACTGAAAAAGGGAATCAAGAAAAAAAGAAGTTGTTTGGTTTATTTACTTTTCCAAGCAACAAAAGACACACAATAATTTTTGCACTCGTCATTGGTTGCATCGGGGTTTTACTTCTGTTTTTCAGACCAAATGCATCGACACTTGAGAATGCTCTAACCAATCCACCCAAACCTAAAGTTAGTGTAGAAAACAAAACGGACGAAGTGGTGGCCGAACCAACTCTTGGACAAAGTCAGCCTGACTTGTTTAGCGTGATTGAGACGCAGTATGAAGAAGAGTTAAAAGTTGTACTCGAACAAGTTCAAGGAATATCTGATGTGGACGTGATTGTAAATCTCGACGCAAGCAGTAAAATCATCGTTGAAAAAGATCGCTCTAGCAATATTAAGACAACGAGTGAAACGGACCGTGAAGGCGGAAAGCGAACGATAGATGAACAATCTTTTGATGAAAAAGTTGCGTACATTGATGGAGATGAGGGCAAAGAACCACTCATTTTAACGACAGAAAAACCAACCGTTCGCGGTGTACTTATTGTTTGCAAAGGGGTAAACAGTATCGCATTAAAAAAAGAAATTGTTGTGGCAGTGACGAGAGTACTTGATGTTCCATCACATAAAGTGAGTGTACTTCCTAAAAAAACAAAATAATTCGATTTAGAGGAGAATTCTACGATGAAATTAAAAAAGCAGACAGTTTGGTTGTTAACAATGTTAAGTTTGGTTGTTGTGTTAAGTGTTTATTACATCTCTTCACCGAGTATGAACAGCAACCCACTCACTTTTGATTTTGGCACGGAGCAAGAAACGAATGCCCCAGTAAACGAAGCTGAAAAACCAAAAAGTACTGAAACTGAAAAACCAGCAAAAAGCAATGAAGAAACAAAAGAAAAGGCGCAAAGCACTGGAAAAATTAGCGACTTCTTTGCCCAAATGCGTCTACAATTAGAAGACACGCGCTCTGTACAAAAAGAAGAGTTTGAATCGATTGTGGCGAGCGGCACGGCAACTGTAGAAGATAAAAATCGTGCGTTTGACGAAATTTCAAAAATGAATGATATTTCAGCGAAAGAAGTGTTACTCGAAACGATGATTAAACAAATGGGCTATAATGATGCATTTGTACGTGCAAG
>JBOFGC010000364.1:0-3450 GCA_051648945.1 Bacilli bacterium | reverse complement strand
AACATAATGCGAGAACGAGTTGCGCTAAAATTATGCGCGCTTCGGGAAAACCAACCATGTGCGCGGCTTGTACACCTTGAAACGTACGCCATCCCATATCGGACGCAAGGCCGCAATCTTCGTATGCAATAACAACAAGTCGTCGACCAAGTGCGACTAAATCGCCACCCTTAATAAGACGTGCCAAATAATAAATGGCTGCATCCGCATCACTTCCACGAATACTTTTTTGCAATGCACTTAACAAGTCATAGTGAATGTCTCCGTCTTTATCATGTTGAAATCCCTTTTGCTCTAAACATTGTACAATACTAGCATCTTCAATCGTACGCGATTTGTCTTTCGCTGGAAATGTGCTGTATACAACATCTTCAAGGGTATTATATGCCATTCGAACATCGCCTGCTGTTCCATTTGCAATCATTTGGAGTTGTTCATCACTGATATGAATCTCATAATCGCCAAGTCCACGGCGCTCATCTTCAAGAGCAATGCGTAACAACTTCATAATATGTTTGCTTTCTAGCGGTTTAAATTGAACAATTTCACCACAACGACTGCGTATCGCTGGATTTACATCATGAAATGGATTTTCAGTCGTCGCACCTATTAAAATAACGTTGCCGCTTTCTACATGCGGTAATAACACATCTTGTTGTAGTTTGTTTAGGCGATGTATTTCATCAATAAAAAGTAAGATTTTACCTGCAACTCTACTTTCCGCTGCTGCATCTTCTATGTCTTTTTTCGTCGCTGTCGTAGCATTTAAAAGCGTACAGCTTATTTCAACTGCACGACTAATTACCGTAACAAAACTCGTTTTCCCAGTGCCTGGTGGTCCGTAAAGAATCATTGAAGGCACATGACCTTGTTGTAACATGCGACTTAGCGCTGTATTTTCTCCAAAAATATGAACTTGTCCAACAAGTTCATCAAACGTACGTGGACGCATGCGATAAGCTAACGGTTCGTGATGCATTTCTCTCACCCTTTCTTTTAGAAACCAACGCGTTTAATTGGTACATCCTTAATAATTTGGTTAACGACATATCCCGCAGCAATCAATCCTGCAACACTCGGCACAAATGCGTTCGACGATGGTGGAAGTACTGCTTTTCGAATCGGTGAATCTGGATTTTGGACGATTTGTTCGGTAACGTCTGCACGCGTGATCACCGGAAGTTCATCTGAAAAGACAACTGGAATCGGTCCTTTCACGCCTTCTTTTCGTAATTTCGTACGCATCACTTTCGCAATTGGGTCCGTATGCGTTTTGAACAAATCAACGACTTTGAATCGTGACGGGTCTAACTTATTTGCTGCACCCATTGATGAAATAATGCCGATGTTTCGACGTAAGCATTCTTTCACCACATGAATTTTAAATGTAATCGTGTCCGATGCGTCAATTACCCAGTGAATGTTGTGTGCAAAAAGTTCCTCATACGTTTCGTCTGTATAAAACATTTGCATCGTTACAATTTCGCACGCAGGATTAATGCTCAACATCCGCTGCTTCATCACTTCTACTTTTGATTGACCAACTGTGTCAAGTGTCGCATGAATTTGACGATTCACATTCGTAATATCTACAACATCTTTATCGATTAGAATTATTTTCCCAACGCCAGAGCGTACTAAAGCTTCTGCCGAAAACGAACCGACACCGCCAACACCAAGAACAGCGACTGTTGCTCCTTGTAAACGTTCTAAACCTTCTTTACCAAATGCTAATTCATTTCGTGAAAACTGATGTAACATAATATATTTTTCTCCCTTATCTAAACAATAATTATCATCTCAAAAAAGAGCCACCTTTTAACTACAGTGTAAAAGGTGGCTCCTATCATGTCAAAAAATCAGAGTGATTTGATGTGATTAATCTTCTTTAACGGGACGTTTTGCCACACTTACGAGTTGTAGTTCTGCTAATTGATCAGCCGCAACGTATGCTGGCGCTTCTGTTAACAAACAACCTGCGTTCGCCGTTTTCGGGAATGCAATTGTGTCACGAAGATTTGTACGTCCTGCTAACAACATAACAAAGCGGTCTAAACCGAGTGCAATTCCGCCGTGTGGTGGTGTACCATAACCAAATGCTTCTAATAAGAAACCGAACTGCTCTTCTGCTTCTTCTTTGCTAAAGCCTAACACTTCGAACATTTTCTCTTGTAGCTCACGCTCATAAATACGAACAGAACCGCCACCTAGCTCGTAACCATTCAACACTAAGTCATATGCTTGCGCACGTGCGTTTTCTGGTTTGTCGTTCAACAATGGAATATCTTCTCGAACAGGGCTCGTGAACGGATGATGTGCTGCGAAATAACGACCCGCATCACGGTCATACTCCAACAATGGCCAATCTGTAATCCATAAGAAGTTAAACACTGACTCATCAATCAAGTCTAAGTCTTTTCCTAGTTTTTGGCGAAGTGCACCAAGCGCTGCACATGCTACGTCATTTGAATCTGCCACGAAAAGTAATAAATCGCCTTCTTCAGCGCCTAATGCTACAAGCATGCTTGCACTTTCTTCTGGACTAAAGAACTTCGCAATCGGTCCTTTAATGCCATCTGCTTCTACTTTCAACCACGCCAAACCTTTTGCACCATATACAGCAACAAAGTCTGTTAAGGCATCGATATCTTTACGTGAGTAGTTCGCCGCTGCACCCTTCACACAAAGTGCTTTTACAACGCCGCCACCACGCACTGCGTTTCCAAACACTTTAAAGCCTGAGTCTTTAACAACTTCGCCAATGTTTTGGATTTCTAAACCGAAACGTGTATCTGGTTTATCTGAACCAAAACGCTCCATTGCATCATCAAATTTCATACGTGGTAATGGTAAAATAACGTCCATACCTTTTGTTTCTTTCATTACCGCTGCAATCATTCGCTCCGCAAGACCCATGATTTCATCTTGACTCATGAAACTCATTTCCATATCAATTTGCGTGAATTCTGGTTGACGGTCAGCGCGTAAATCTTCATCACGGAAACAACGTGCAATTTGATAATAACGCTCTAATCCACTTACCATCAACAACTGTTTGAAGATTTGTGGACTTTGTGGTAACGCATAAAACATACCCGGATGCACACGACTTGGTACGAGATAGTCACGCGCGCCTTCTGGTGTACTTTTCGTTAACATTGGTGTTTCAACGTCTAAAAATCCTTCTTGGTCTAAGAAGTTACGCACAACGTTCGTAACTTTTGAACGAAGTTGTAATGTGTTGTACATTACCGGACGACGTAAATCTAAATAACGATATTTTAAACGAATATCTTCACTCGCATCTGTTTTGTCACCGATGACAAATGGTGTCGTTTTCGATGTGTTAATTACTGTAACATCTGTTACAACCACTTCAATTGCACCCGTCGCAAGTCCGCTATTTTCCGTACCCGCTTGGCGTAATTTCACAACACCTTCTACTTGAAT
>JBOFGC010000363.1:0-8134 GCA_051648945.1 Bacilli bacterium | reverse complement strand
AGGTGAGTTTTACGACATTCCGTATAGTACTCTCGTAACCTATGAAGTGAGTAATTATATTGCAGTCGGTCGTCATATAAGCACAACATTCAAAATGCAATCTTCTATACGTATTCAAGCAACATGCCAAGACATGGGCGAGCGTGCAGGCGTTGCGTGTAGTGTGAGTAAAAAAACAGGTGTGGCACTTCGAGAACTCGATGGCACACAATTAAAAGAGGTATAGACTATGAATCTTAAAAACATATATGTTGTAAATCATACCCATTGGGACAGAGAGTGGTATGAAACGGTCGAACAATATCGCGTGAAATTAAAACAAGGCGTACTTCATGTGTTGCGTCAACTTGAAAAAGGCGATCTTGAAAACTTCTTTTTTGATGGCCAAACCATCGTCGTTGAAGATGTGAAGAAAGTGCTTTCAGATGCTGATTTCGAACGTTTTGAAAAAGCCATTTTGGATGGGAAAATTGAAATTGGTCCGTGGTACATTTTACCAGACGGCTTTCTTATCGATGAAGAATCGTATATGGAAAATTTAAATCAAGGCATGAAAATTGCGAAGCGCTACAATTCGAAACATAACATTGGCTATTTGCCAGATACGTTCGGTCATATTAGTCAAATACCACAAATCCTCTCTTCGTTAGACATTGACTATGCACTCATTCATCGCGGTGCAAACAGTGAAACTGTTGAAACAACGTGGACAGGAGCGGACGGTTCAAATGTGAAAACGGTCGTATTGCCGCTGATGGAAGGCTATTATCAACCATTTTTCCATGCAGAAGGTGAAGATTTTGACAAACTGTTTCTAAGTCATGTGGAGCGCACAATGCCTTTTCAAAACAGTGACACGTTGCTCATTTTAAATGGATGTGACCACACATTCCCGCCGCATAACATGCAAGAAAAGATGACGAGAATACAAGCGCTATACCCAGGAGCAGAAGTGAAACAAACGCTACTAAGCACGTTTCTCTCTCAACTTGATATAGAAACAAGTGATGCACTACATGGCGAACAACGAAACGTTGGAAAAGCGTACGTTTTACCAGGTGTACTAAGTGCTCGCGTATATTTAAAACAACAAAATCGAACAGTTGTTGATACGTTAACAGGACAAGTAGAGCCAGTGCTAACAATGTTACAGCGCTTTCAAGAAAATGAGAAGTATTGTAGTTATTTTTGGAAACAAGCGCTCCAAAATCATCCGCACGATTCAATTTGCGGATGTTCGATTGATGAAGTGCATGATGAGATGGAAATTCGCTCAATGAAAATTACAAAAGGTAGCCAACAATTGATGAAAGAAACAATAGAAGAGCATTTACCTTTTCGCTATAGCGAGTTTCAACCCATTTTTAATAACAAACTAACAGTGTTTCACCCACTACCGATTGCGCAGCAACAAACCATTGAACATTGTATTATGATTCCTGCGAAACTAGAGCACGCAATGGACGGGATTACACTTTGGCATGGTGAGAAAGAAATTCCTTTTGAACTACTTGAGGTGAAAAAAGAAGAGGCGTTTTTACGTACAATTTGTACACCACCGTCGTATGCCGATTATGTGATGTATACTGTTCGTTTTGCGTTACAGTTTAACGGAATTGAAAGTAAAACAATCGACATTAAATTGAGTACAGGAAAAAATGTACCGACAGTGAAAGAAGTAGCCAAACAAAGTATTGAAAATGAGGCATTCTGTCTCGCTTTTGAAAATGGGAAATTAACGTTGTTACGTAAACGTGATGGGTGGAAATGTACCGACTTTTTCACTATCGACAGTTCACTTGATGCAGGTGACACGTATAACTATTCACCACCTGTTGACAATGCATTTACAGTCGCTCAAATCAAAGGCGTTACTGTATACGTTGGGACAATGAGTGAAGAAATGCATGTGTCCTTTGAATGGAAAGCACCTGTTTCGCTAAACGAAACAAGAACGGGGGCGTGTGATCAAAGCGTGCTACAAAAAGCGACAGCCACGTTCACCATGGTGCAAGGCCATGCTGAAGTGAAAGTTGTTTGGACTGTAGAGAACGCGGCGAAAGATTGTAAGATGAGAGTCGGAATGAAAAACATCGGCGAAACGGTGTTAGCCGACACCGCGTTTGATTGGATTGAGCGTTCAGAAAAAGAAAGTAACTATGAAGTTGCACCGCTCAAAGAGACGGACTACAATCAGTATCCGAGTTTACGCCATGTGTATGCACCGGCTGTCGGTATTCAGTGGACACATGATGGTACGCAAGAAGTTGAAATTAGTGATGACGCCTTTTATGTAACGATGCTTCGTGGTGTCGGTATGTTGTCACGTCGCGATTTACGTGCACGCGGAGGCGGAGCTGGACCTGGTTTTGCTACGCCAAAAGCACAATGTCTCGGTACGTGGCATTATACAGCTGTAATTGCGGATGCACAATTTGGCAATCCGAACAAACATTATCAATTGCTGTCACCACTTACTGCGCAATCGACAGAAAGCATAGAAATCGAAGGATTGGCATTGTCCAATGCTAAAATTGGGGTAAGTCGCTGTGTGGCGGTCGGAAATAAAGTACAATTACGATTGTACAATCCGTTTTCAACAGAACAAGCAACATCTATTACAATAAAGCAACAAACAGTAGCAGAAGTGCTGCTACGTCCAAAACAGTTTACAACAGTCGAAGTCTAGTCATCTTCGCTTTAGGAGGAGAAACCAATGCGTATACGTCCAAAAAATGTCGTTACCTATATCGAAAGTCGCTTTAACACGTTCACAACAACGGAGAAAATTGTTGCGAAATTTTTCATTCAAAACAAAAGTGAGCAAGATTTTTCTGCCCGAACAATCGCTCATACGTTGCATGTGTCGGAGGCAACGCTTTCACGCTTTGCTAAAAAGCTTGGTTATGAAGGGTACCGTGAATTTATTTTTGAGTATGTGAAAGCATTGGCTCCTCAAGAAGCGAATGTTGAATGTGATGATATGCGCCACCAATTGTTGCGCGATTACTACGACCTTATGAATAAAACATTTAGTTTATATGACGATTTGCAGATGCAAAAAGCGATTGAGAAAATGCGTCAAGCACGTGTGATCTATATATACGGCATCGGAAACTCCGGCATTGCGGCGCAAGAATTTCAACTGCGCCTCATGCGTGTCGGTTTCATTGTGAATGCGTTCACAGAAGCACATATGATGAAATTCAATGCAGCCATTGTGGATGAAAAAGCGACAGTGTTAGCGATATCGATGAGCGGAGAAACAGAGGAAGTGGTTGCCGCTGCAAAATTAGCACAAAGCAATGGTGCGCACGTCATTTGCGTGACATCAAACGCCGAATCGACGTTGCACGCCTTAGCAGATGCGACGCTGTTTATTGCAGTGAAACAAAATATGGAGATGGGACAAAACATCTCACCACAGCTACCCATTTTACTCGTAATGGATTTGTTGTATAGCCATTTAATGATGAATGATTATGCCAACATGATGTCAAAACAAAATGAAACGTTACGCGCAATAGAGAGTGATGAAAGAAGGGGAAGTAAATGAGAAGGTTTTTAGCGATTGATATTGGGGGCACATCAATTAAATATGGCATCGTAACAGAGAAAGCGGAAGTGATTCATAGTGATGAAGTGGCGACAAACGCAACAGGCACACCAGATTACTATATTGGTAACTTCATTACCTACATTACGCCTTATATCGAACGTTTTCAACCAGACGGAATCGCGATTTCGACAGCAGGACAAGTGTGTATCCACTCTGGAAAAATTATGTACGCTGGCCAGACGTTACCCTACTACACAGATTTTGCTTTGAAAAAACGATTTGAAGAAAAGTTTCACCTACCAGTAAGTGTAGAAAATGACGTAAACTGTGCGCTACTTGGAGAAATGTGGCAAGGAAATTTACCAGAAGATGATTGCATGATGCTCACAATCGGAACAGGCATCGGCGGCGCACTGCGTATGAATGGTGAATTGTATCGCGGGAAACATTTTGCAGCGGGTGAGTGGGGCTATATGTTAGTCGATGGTGAAATGTACGAAACAGTCGCGTCGACGAGTGCACTCGTTCGTAAAGTTGCGAGAGTACTCGATTGTGATGAGCGTACCATTTCCGGGAAAAAAATTATGGATATGCTACAACATCCTGCGGTAGCATGTACATTTGATGCGTGGGTTACTGCGTTTGTAAAAGGGCTATGCAATCTCATCTATGTACTTGATATTCCAACAATTATTGTAGGTGGCGGTATCTCACAAAATAGAGAGTTTCAAGAGTACTTACAAATTCGTTTGCAAATGATTTTACCAAAACATATCGCGAAACGAATTACGATACGCACTGCATCGCTTGGCAATAAAGCTGGATTTATCGGGGCAGTTCATCACTTTTTACAGAGTGAAAATAAGGAGAAGCGGAGAGTTTAAATATGAAAAACGAAGTAATTATGAAAGCGTTATCAAAGAATTTAATCGTGTCGTGTCAAGCGTTAGCCAATGAACCGCTTCACTCATCATTTATTATGAGCCGTATGAGTGTGGCTGCTGTTGAAGGGGGAGCACAAGGCATTCGTGCGAACAGTGCGAGTGATATTAATGCGATCAAACAAGTCGTAGATTGTCCGGTTATTGGCATTGCAAAAGTAGATTATCCAGATGCAGAGGTATATATAACACCGAGCATAAAAGAAGTAGATGACTTAGTTACAGCGGGAGCAGACATTATTGCCGTGGACGCAACGAACAACACACGACCAAATGGTCAAACGCTCCAACAGTTTTTTCAAGAGGTAAAAAATAAATATCCTGAACAGCTGTTTATGGCGGATTGTTCGACCGTAACAGAAGCCATTCAAGCAGATGAATTGGGATTTGATTTTATTGCACCAACGTTGGTTGGGTATACACCACAGTCAAAAGGCGTTTGTATCGCTCAGAATGACTTTGCACTTCTCAAAGATATGATTTCGGGTGTCGAATCACCGGTGATTGCAGAAGGAAATATTGATTCGCCAAGCAAAGCAAAACGTGTGCTAGAGCTCGGGGCGTACGCAGTTGTCGTTGGTTCAATGATTACACGTCCACAATTAATAACGAAAAAATTCGCAGATGCGCTTGTAGGGGGTGTGATATGAGTGTGCGTATTGGTATTGATTTAGGGGGTACAAATTTACGGTACGCCGTAATGGCAGATGATGGAACCATTTTAGAAGAGCGAAAAATGCGTACGCCGCACAATCAAACAGCGGAATGGATCATTCAGGAGATGATTACAACATGTCATAGTTTCATGCGAAATTTTGATGTTCGAGGCATTGGTATTGGTGCGCCGGGTCCTCTAAATGCGAAAGCAGGAATCATTTTGGACCCACCAAACCTTACTGGATGGGAATATGTACCGATTGTTCAACAAATGGAAAAAGCACTTGGAACAACAGTGAATTTAAACAACGATGCAAACGCAGCTGCACTTGCAGAAGCGACATTTGGTGCGGGAAAAGATAGTGAAAGCATGTATTATGTGACAGTGAGTACGGGCGTTGGTGGTGGTTTTGTGTTTCGTAACCAGCTAATCTCTGGCGCAAACAGTTGCGCAGGTGAAGTTGGAAATTTATTCGTCAATGAAAGTGCGCCAACACACACAATGATGAACGATGGCTGTTTAGAATTGTGCAGTAGCGGTTCGGCAATTACTGCTTCAGCTACAGAAGTGTTAGAAGACGTGCACCATGCGGGTAATGTGTTTGAACAAGCGAATAAAGGCAATGAGAAGGCGCAAGAAATCATCCAAGCCGCAACAGACGCACTCGCCAAAGGACTCGCAAACATCGTGCACACCGTCGATCCAGAGATGATTGTTCTTGGTGGCGGCGTGATGCAATCAGGAGACGACGTTCTCCCCCTTCTAAAAGAAAAATTACCAAGTTATGTTTTTCCGCAAATTGCAGGAAAAACCGAACTTTTACCAGCAGCACTTGGTACTAATGCAGGTGTAATCGGCGCCGCATTACTCATCAGTTAAACATGTACATACAACGAAGGAGCGCACATCATGAGAGAACCACTATTTTTAAAACCTGTGTTTCAAGAACGCATTTGGGGAGGCACACAACTGCAAGACGTGTTTCATTATGACATTCCAAACGAAAAAACGGGGGAATGTTGGGCGATATCAGCACATCCTAACGGGTGTAACATTATCCAAAATGGCGAATTTGCAGGACTTAGTTTAGATGCTTTATGGAAAAATAAACGAGAATTATTTGGAAACTTAAAAGATGAAAAATTTCCAATATTAACAAAAATCCTCGATGCCAATGACGATTTGAGTATACAAGTGCATCCAGATGATCAATACGCTGCTGAAAATGAAGCAGACGGGATGGGAAAGACAGAGTGTTGGTACATTATCGATTGTAAAGAAGGTGCGGAACTTGTGTTTGGGCACTCTGCGCAAACACATAGTGAACTACAGAACATGTTAAACAATGAAGAATGGGAAAATTTATTTACACGTGTAGCGGTTCACCCCGGTGATTTTTTCTACGTTCCAAGCGGCACAGTCCACGCGCTTTGTGAAGGAACGCTCGTTCTTGAAACGCAGCAAAATTCGGATGTAACGTATCGTATTTACGATTATGACAGAGTTGACGACGCAGGCAATTTACGTGAACTTCATGTAAACAAATCACTAGACGTGATTTCAGTACCACATGTGCAAGAGAAAGTGACACCCCACCATGTTGAAGTTGCGGATGCAGTATGTACGAAATATGTAGACAACGATTTCTTTGCTGTTGAAAAATGGACGCTAGATGGACTACTCCAAACAAATACAACCGACACTTTTCGGGCAGTGAGTATTATTCACGGAAAAGGAACAATGCGAACAGAGAATAAGCGCTACACACTTGAAGCAGGGGAACATTTCATCCTACCTGCTCACTGTGATTTTCTTGAGTTTGAAGGGGAATTAGAGGCGATTGTGTCGTATGTGTAGGGAGAGAACAGTATGCCACAAGAGGTGTACTGTTTTTTTTGTTCAGAACAAAAAGTGTGAATATTTGGAATTTGATTCTGTTTTGTTGTATAGTGAAAATAAGTCATACAAACGGAAACATTAGATTACGTGTAATTATGTATTTAAAAAACGATAGGTGGTTAAAAATGTCAAAATTAAAGTGGATAGTACTAGCCAGTTTCGTCCTTCTCACCATCATGTACTTCACAACACAAAGCAAACAACAACCTCAAGAACCAATCACGCAAGCAAAAAATCCATTAGATTCCTACAAAACATTTGCGGACTACGCAAAGGATGCAATTGTGTTTCATAAAGTCGTAGGAAATTTCATAAAAGGATATTCAGACTATGATGAAATCACGCTGCAATATTATGAGCCAGCGCAGTATGAGGGATTTTTACAAAGAAATATTCTCTCCGTTATTCTTTCAAATGGCACAAAGCTAACTCCAAATTTAAATAACTTTAATAACATAGAAGCGAAGTTCATGGAAAATTTTCCAGATAAAAAACGTGGTTGGATTACGTTTGATTATGATGCTTCTATGTTAAAGGAAAGTATAAATGAAATCACGTTAGAATTCTCGGATGGTAGTGCAATTAAAACTTCGGCGTTTGAATTGTATGTACAAGATTATCGTGACCACGCAACAAAACAGAATTATAAATTCGATTCACCTTTAGGTAGTTATTTAACGCTGAATAAAAGAATCTCATCGTATGAAGAAGGTCCAGATTTTTTGAATGTATTCTTAGAACCCAATGTCTATATTGAACCGGTAGTTGCGAAAGAAGATGTCTGGTTCGACACGTTTATCTATGACAACCGTAATTTCAAATTAACATGGCACAAAGAAAAGATGCGCTACAAAAAAGGGCAAGTGGTCTATCCTTTTAACCCTGAACCAAAAATGGAATTGAAGACGGATATTAATCATGCAATATTAAGTATGCAAGGTGTATTTATTATTAAGTCTGAAAATGATGTTGCGGTCTCTGTTGTAACAAATAAAATTACCCCATTTAAACTGAGTAAAGAAGTATATGAATGGAACAAAAAGAACGTTGAAATTGAAGTGTTGAATCCTAAATAAT
>JBOFGC010000362.1:0-2436 GCA_051648945.1 Bacilli bacterium | reverse complement strand
TTATGAAGAGTATGGAGATTATATCGGCGACAATGGGTATTTCTCAATGATTTTTGATTTTCGTTACGCCGACTTAGACGTTGCTTCAGGAAGTGAATGGTTTAAGCGATTGGACTGGAGTGTCAAAGATTTTAAAGATTTAATGTTTAAAAGTCAGCTAGAAATTCAAAAGGTTGGATGGGGCGCAAACTTTATCGAAAATCATGACCAAAATCGTGCGATAAGTAAATATATTAAAAATCCTGCGATGCGTGGTTATCATGCTGCAACGATGCTCGGTGCGATGTATTTCTTTTTACGTGGTACGCCGTTCATCTATCAAGGGCAAGAACTAGGCATGAGCAACTTCGAGCGTGAAAGTATAGACCAATTTAATGATATTTCATCGATTGATCAATACTATCGTGCGATGAATGAAGGGCTATCACAAGAAGAAGCATTGGCAACAATTAATTATCGTAGTCGAGATAACTCCCGCACACCGTTTCATTGGGATGCAACTACACAAGCAGGGTTCACTGATGCCGACACGCCTTGGCTGGAGCTTGTAGGTAACCATAAAGAAATTAATGCTGAGAATCAATTGCAACAACCAGATTCACTGTTCCATTTTTACCGTCAAATGATCGAAATCCGCCAATCTTCAGATGCGTTAATTTATGGCGAAATTAACCCGCTGTTCGTAGAGCATCCAAGTATTGTAGCGTATGAACGAACGTACGGAAATGACGCTGTTCTTTGTTGCTTCAATTTTAGTGAACATGAGACAAGCATTCCATTAGAAGAAGAGTTTGAGTGCGTTCTTGCAAACTATAAAACACATAATCAACAAAATAATACATTAATTCTACGTCCCTATGAAGCAATTATTCTAAAAAAATAAAGGTAGGTACCCAACATGAGTCAACAACGCTATGAACGAATTGGTAAAGAAATATTCGATGCAGTTGGTAAGGATAATATTACAAGTATTGTACATTGTGCTACGCGTCTTCGCATTACGTTGAAAGATCGAACGCTCGTAAATGATGAAGTCGTTGAACAAATTGATGATGTAAAAGGTGTATTTTATAATGCGGGACAATATCAAATTGTCCTCGGAACAGGGATTGTTAACAAAGTATATGGTTTCATGGTTGGAGAAAATGAGGCTGTTTCAAAAGAAGAGCAGCCGAACGCACCTGTCGAAGAAGTGAAGGGATTTAAACGCATGGTACGTATGCTTGCTGATATTTTCATTCCGATTATTCCCGTAATTGGTGCGACAGGTTTGTTTCTTGGTTTGAAAGGTGTAATTTTTAGTGATGCACTGCTTGGTCTATTTGGGATGTCACAACAGGATTTACCATCTTATTTACTGCCACTTATTTCAGTACTAACAGACACTGCATTTGCCTTTTTACCTGCGCTTATTTGTTGGTCGGTATTTAAAACAAGAGGCGGAATGCCGATTATTGGTTTTGTCCTCGGTTTAATGCTCGTTTCACCTGCTCTTCCGAATGCGTATGCCGTTGCGGATGTGAATAGTGGTGTCGATCCGATTATGGCATTTGGATTCATTCCAGTTGTTGGTTATCAAGGTAGTGTGTTAACAGCTTTAGTTGTCGGTATTTTAGGGGTATCACTTGAAAAACGTTTGCGTAAATCAATGCCAAACGCGCTTGATTTTATGTTCACTCCCTTTTTCGTTTTACTTAGTATGATGATTGTTGGTTTACTCGTTGTTGGTCCTATGCTTCATTTTGTTGAATCGGGTTTAATTCTAGTTGTTACGAAATTAATTAGCGTTCCGTTTGGTATTGGTGGATTAATAATTGGGTTTCTATATCCGTTAGCTGTAATGACGGGAATGCACCATTTGTTCATCATGATTGAAACGACACTTCTCGCAAACACAGGATTTAATCCACTGATTACGCTGTGTGCAATGTATGGATTTGCAAATGCTGGGGTTTGTTTAGGGATTTCCCTTCGTGCCACGAAACAGCATGTGAGAGTGGCTGGATTTAGTGCGACAATTACGCAGTTACTCGGTGTTAGTGAACCAGCCTTGTTTGGTGTTGTTATGCGCTATAGCACGAAACCGTTGTATGTTATGATTGGTTGTTCTGCTGTTGGTGGAGCAATCTTATCGTTACTTGCTGTGAAAGCGAATTCATATGGTCTGGCCGTATTATTGTCACCACTCATGTACATTTGGAATTGGAATAATCTTGTTTGTTATCTTGTCGTATCTGTATGTACGTTCATTGCGGCGCTTACCATTACGTATATGTTTGCAGTACCGAAATCTGTTATGGAAAAATAAAGAAAAAAAGCCGATAAGCGTTTGCTTATCGGCTTTTTCTTAACATGCGTGATACACGTCAAATTCACTTCCGAGTGTAACACCAGTAGCGCGCAAATATTGAACGAGTGCATACAAGTCAGATTGGC
>JBOFGC010000361.1:0-1508 GCA_051648945.1 Bacilli bacterium | reverse complement strand
TATCGTTCGTGGACGCACAGCACATGCCGGCGTTGCACCTGAAAAAGGTGTAAGTGCAATCACAATGGCAGCAAAAGCAATTGCGCGTATGCCACTTGGTCGCATTGACAGCGAAACGACAGCAAACATCGGTCGTTTTCAAGGTGGTTCACAAACAAACATCGTATGTGACTATGTAGAAATTTTAGCAGAAGCACGTTCTCTAGTTGCTGACAAAATGGAAAAACAAGTTGCAGCGATGCGTGAAGCATTCGAAGCAGTGACTGCTGAAATGGGTGGTTCTGTTGAATTCACTTCAGAAGTAATGTATGCAGGCTTTAAATTCTCAGACGGCGACCATGTCGTTGAAGTAGCAAAACGTGCAGCGGAATCAATTGGTCGTACACCATCCCTTCACCAAAGCGGTGGCGGAAGTGACGCAAACGTATTCAACGGACACGGCGTACCGACTGTAAACTTAGCAATTGGTTATGAAGAAATTCATACAACAAACGAGAAAATGCCGATTACTGAGCTGAAAAAAGCAGCAGAGTTGGTTGTTGCGATTGTGAAGCAAGCGGATAAGAAGTAAATAAAAGGAAAACACACAAAGACTCGCATGAGTTTTTGTGTGTTTTTTTGTAGGAGGATTTGTGCGGGGGGATGACTGTGAAGTTAATGAGAGGCGTTACTGGTTTTTTAGATTGTGAAAGTGAATGTAAAAGCGTTTTGTCATTTAAAAAGATTTGTTATTCTGCGGTTCGCCAAGTTGGAGGAGAAATTGATTCTTTTTCAACAGAAGACGGTGCAATGCGAAACTTTGAGTATTGTAAGGTAGTGATTAGGGGTGAAGTTCTCTATGTTTTAGTTAACTCGCAATACCCGTATGTAGCGTTTGCGAAAACGGTAGAGCCGTTTTGCATAGAGTTTTGTAATTGCCAAGCGTTGAAAGGGGCGTTAGAGAAATACTATACAGTTATAGATATTGAAATATTGAATCAGTGCGAGGCGCCGTTTTTGGAAACGGAAGGTGTGAATGCGATGGACGAGGTAGAATTAGAAGCAATTCGATTTTGGCAACCGGGGTGTGTTGGGTTTGTGGTGTTTAATTTTTGGGATTGAGGTTAGTGAGAAAAAAGTGTAGAATTTATTTTCGTAATTCGTTTGATAAATAGTTTTAGATTTGCGTTGATTAGAGGAGAAGGCTTAGATTTTTATCTACTTGTTATCCACGCACGTCTTCGGATTTCCATATGTTGTTTGGCTATTTGGTGCGACTTTCCCTTTTTTGAGGTTGAAGTTGTCGCCGTTCACGAGGCAGAAAACATTCGGATTGCCCCATCGTTGGTAGCGATTTTCGAGCAGCACGCCTTTGTCCAATTCCCCTAACGAGGGATACTCAGGCGGCGTCGGACCATACCACAAAAATTCCCCGTGCAACTCTTCGAAAAAGTAGCGGTCGCCGTAAACGTTTATGTGGGGGAGGGGATTTCCTGTTTTCCTGTCGATATAATCAGGATTGAACTGTA
>JBOFGC010000360.1:0-26545 GCA_051648945.1 Bacilli bacterium | reverse complement strand
TATTACTTTGTGTGCTTTGATTACTACAGCTTTAGGTAATTTCTTGTCGAACTCGATATTCATAGTAAACATAATATTCTCCTCATCAGTCAGTAGGTGTATAGTACTATCTGACGGATGAGGAGTCAACTATTATTTTACTTTTCGAGTATAAATGGTGCGGCGAATAGCAGTGACTGGGGAATCTTTAGATAGGCGCTTACGAGAGCGACCGTGTAGGCCTCGTTTTTGTAGTTCGTAGACTTCTTGGACTTCATAAGCTGGATTATTGGTGAGCATAGCGTTCAGCGACCCCTGATCGATGCCTACTGTATATTCGTATCGTGTAGTCGATTTGATTTTAGTCAGATGGACTTCATCTGCAAACTCCATCGCGGTACCAATTACACCCAATCCGCCAATAACGTTAACATCTTTGTTGTGAAACTCAGAAATTTCACGTAGTTTCTTCTCGAATCGTCCTGGTACTAAATCGTTTTCTAGGATAACATGATCCGGTAACTGATATTTCGCGTTCACGATTTCGTACGCGTCACGAGCAGAAGAGATAACAACGTTAATCCGGTTCTTTAGCTTACAAGGAAGAGACATCCACGTTTTGTATCCCATAACAACAACATGATGCTCTGTGGTATCGCGGAACATATCAAAGTCTTCTTGGATGTATTCCCATGGAAGACCGTCGTTTAGTCCAAAAGGATGTGTGCCGTTGTTATTTTGACCTAATGCGAATACTACACGAATTTTGTTCATTATATTTCCTTAAAGTAAAGGGCCTTTCGGCCCTTGAATTAATCGCCTGGATTCATGTCACGATTGACTTTAGTCCAGATTTTGTTGCCGTCTGCATCAGTACGGCCTGTGTCAATTACACACGTGTTGAATAACACGCCGTATTTAGTTTCTCGTCCGGTATCCCATTGTTCGCCCCAGCACACTTTGATTCCGTACCAGCGATAATGAATGATCTTACCTGTGATGCCGACTACAACTAACACTGCAATCAGTAAGTACGTTTTCCAGTTCAGATATGGCCGGATATACTTATCTTTGAAGTAATCACGATAAAACGGGTTCGTACACAGTCGGTATAGAACAATAGGAGTTCGTGCGACTGCAATCAGAAAACGAATAGCAAAGCTAACGTACTTATTATCCAAAATCTTCATTATTTACGCTTCCCACTAGAACGAGAACTAGATACGCGCTGTACTGCTTTAGCTGGCGCTGCTTTAGCTTTCTGATATGTGTTTGTTTGTTTCGCTTGAGTTGCGTTCGAACGAGCGCGTTCACGGAACCCTTGCGTTTTTGTTTGAACCGCTTGTTTTGCATCGGTCGCTTTATTCGCGATAGCGGTCTTTGCAGTACTTGCATTCTCACGGATAGCAGTTGTGCGAGGATTCGCTTTTTTATACGATTCGTAAGCTTCCTTCTTAACAGGGCGACCATCTTTGTCTGTGTAGTGAACATTACCACGGTCATCTTTGTAAGATTTCATGCCGTTGTTCAAAACTTCACCAGCTAGATAACCGGCTGCTGCACCTGCGAGTCCTGCCATTACCATTGAACCAGCTCCGAATCCTTCATCCGTCTGAGCTTGTTGTGTAGGTTGCTGCACTTGCTCTTGTTGATATTGGGCAGGAGCGGGCTGCGTGTATGTTTCTTGATGCGATTCAACATAACGTGGTTCACGAGCAGGAGCTTCGCGGAATTGTTCTACTGGAACAGGCTCGTCTTGATAATCATATTGACGAGATTCGCGTACTACCTCGGGACGAGCAGACAAACGAGCAATCTCAACTTCTTTATCTTTCATAGCACGTTCGTGCGCTAATTGCATAGCGAGTAACTCTTTATCGTTTTTCATTTTCAATTGTGAGTCACTTAGAGGTTGATCATCGCAACCAGCAATCATAAAAGTAGACGCAACAACAGACGCAATTAGTAATTTCTTAAACATTTATCTTTCTCCGTTGGGTTAAAGTTGGTGTATCATAACTGATAATTTTTTAATGTCAAGCATAAATAGTATAAGCCACATAAGGATTGAGTATGAAAAAGATAGCTAGGTCCATCGCAGGAGGATCGCATAAAAAGAACGACATCAATGCAATATCTGGTAAAGAATATTACTCTGATCTCGATCCTGCTTTCAGTTTAGATCCAACAACTAACGATTTATCAAAAACAGTGAACGTTCAAGCTGTTCAGAACTCTATGATTGGTATCATCACGACCCGTAAAGGGTCACGCGCATTCGAACCCGAGTTCGGTTGTGATATCCCGGGTAGCCTGTTCGAGAACATGACAGATTTCGCTGCTTATACTATAGAAAAGTCAATTCAAGAAGCAATTGCAAACTATGAACCAAGGGTTATTCTGAAAGGCGTTGAAGTTGTGCCATTTTATGACGATAACTCATACGCTGTTACCATAACTTATCATATCATAACAGATTTGAACTACATTTACAACTTGAAGTTAAGACTAAAGGACGAATTCTAATGCCTATCGTAACACAAATACCTAGTGATGTCTATACATCAGCGGACTTCGTAACCCAACGTCGCAAGCTGATTGATTTCTTTTCTAACCAAGAGGAATTCAAAGACTATGACTTCGCTGGTTCAAGATTATCCCTATTAATTGATCTGTTAGCGTATAATACTTTATACATCGAGCATTTCGCTAACGCTGCGATTTACGAATCGTTCGGAAGAACCGCAAGACTGCGTAGCTCTGTAGTCCAGCACGCTCAGGACGACGGTTATTTACCGGATTCTCGTTCTGCATCAAGAACACAAGTCGCAGTTAAAGTAAAACATCCATCTAATCCAACAGCTATCAGTATCCCGAAGGGTACAAAGTTTGTTGGTGTTGTAGATAAAACATATCCGTACGATTTCGTAACATGGGAAGATGTGACGGTACTTGCTGACCGTTCAGACCCAGAAGATGTAAGCTACAAAGCAAGATTAAATTTAGCACAAGGTCGAATTATTCGTACCACGTTCGAATATAGCAACACCTCTCGAATCGTGATTCAGAATAAGAACATTGACCGTAAGTACATCCGCGTTTATATCAATGGTGCTGAATGGAAAGACTGGACTAACCGTTCTATCGTGACGTTAACAGGTTTATCTAATGTATTTTACATCAGAGAAACACTAGAATCATTTACTGAAATATTCTTCGGTGAAGGCGAAGGTACTAACGTTGGTGGATATGAGAACTTGAGAGCTAACTATATCGGTGGTCTGAAACCCACTGTCGGCTCCGTAATTACAATCGAATATATTTCGACAGCAGGCGAAGAAGCAAACGGCTCACGTCAGATTAGTTATGTTGACTCGTTAACAGACTTAGAATTCCAACAGATCATTGAGAACCCAGATAACAATGATAATTACACAGGAACTGATGGCGGCGGTGAACCTGAGGATATCGAGCGTATTCGCGAGATGTCTCCTATCCTGCGCGAAACTCAGCGTCGATGTGTAACTAACTCAGATTACGATTCATTCGTCTCATACAGATTCGGGTCAATCGTGCAAGCAATCCAGACGTTCACGGATTCAACGAAACCTGGGTACGCATTCATTGCAATCAAGCCAAAAAGCGGGTTAACACTGACCACAGTACAAAAAGAAGATATCCAGACATTCCTGAACGAATTCAATATGGGCGTAGTTACTCCAATAGTTACCGACCCGAAATATTTGTACGTCAAACACGACGTTACAGTTCAGTACAGAATCAACAACTTATCCGAATCCGAAGAATGGCTGCGTGGTAAAGTCGTAGACTCAATCGATAGATATTACACCGAAAACGTTGAAATTTTCAACAGATCGTTCCATTCATCCAAGATGATGACGTATATTGACGACGCGCACGTGTCAATTCTCGGTTCTAAGATGAACATACGACTGATTCGCGAAGAGTCTAATTTCTACAAGACTCCAATGGCCGGAATCAAGTTCATGAACCCGTTAGAGCAACAGTCTATGGTCAGCTCTCATTTCACGTTCACGAACGCACAAGATGAAAGTTATGATATTCGCTACGCATCGACCGGAATTAATCAACCAGACGAAAACTCGGGACTGATTGTAGTTGGTCCGTTTAAAGATGGCGACATCAACATGACCGGAATAGAATACACTGGAACCGATTTCAAACGAGACCCAAGTGCAGGCGAAAGAACGAAATATTACACAGTCGGAACGATCAATTATGTTCTCGACAAAGTGGACTTCGATTTGGGCGCACTGAATCAAGATTCAACAAAATTCACTGGGGCGTACATCGAACTGGAAGGCCAACCGTTAGATCCTAACGTGTATGTTAAGGACGGTTCACTTTTAGTATTCGAAAATGATTTACGTCCACAATACACAAATATAACAATGGAGCCTATCATTTTATGAAGTTAAAAGCCCCATCGGTAACTAGCCTGAGAGTGTTAAAGCTCTCAGCTAACTTTGTCCATTTTACATGGGACAACGTAGGCGGAAATTTCTACTATATCATTGAGCGTAGATTAGTTTCTACCGAAACCAACAGAACTGAAAATATTTTCTGGGAGCAATTAGGATACACATCCGAAACCGAATATTTCGATTCGAATGTTATTCCGGGATTCACATATCAATATCGTATACGTAGCACTTATACAACATTTGAGCCTTCCGATTGGGTAGAATCTGATGTGTTAAAAACGTTTACGTTAAATGCGTACAATTTCACAAAAATGAACCAATTCATCATAAGTGATAACTTCATTCGCGAGAAATTTGTTAAAAATAATCGAGATTATGTTAATTTTGATACTAACCGTATCATGGCAGGACTGATGGACGAGAACTTCGTCTACAACTCAGAAATCCGTCACATTAGCTCTATTCAAAATAACTTTGTCGTTGATAACGAAAGATACGAAATTCAGGGCGATGTTACCGGTGTGTGTCGAGACCGTGAACGGACTATGATTGCAGAAATCAACGACGTGCTGTATTTGTTTGAGAGATTTCAGCCAGTAATCAAAGTATCGAACGATCGTGGACAGAACTGGGTGTATTATCAAGCGTTCAATGGTCGAGTCGGAAATCCAATCGCTCGTCAGTGTTCGTATCAATCGTCTACCACTACATATGTGTTAGGATACAACGAGATTTATTATGGTCGTCCTTCTACGGATCTTCGTTGGTCAGAAAATATCGTGAAGATGAGTACAACCGAATATACCTTTGCTAAAATCGGCGACGATGAGTCTGTAGGATTCCCGGTCGAGATTTTCGGTAAGTATATCGATTTACCAGCAGATCTAAACGAACGTGCGCATTCCATGGCAGCTACCAACAATTTCATTTATGTTGCGGGAAGAGGATACATTCAGAAAGCAGATATCGAAAATCCTCGAATCGACGACAAAGGTAATAAGTTATGGGAACCAGAGAGATTTTATATTTCTCCCGATAACGATAACAGACTCGTGATCAAAAAGTTAGATGTACTAAATGATAAGTTGTATGCGCTTGTTACTGGCAGAGTCAAATTACATCCTACAACCGGAACTCAACTGGACCCAACAAAGAAAGAGAACGTCGAGCCATCAGAACACGACGGAATCTATGTGTTTGATGCAAACGCGGGCACATGGACCAGAATCTTTGGCTCGACAGAGGAAGAGCGCACGCACATCGATTACACAGATACCAATATGTCGACAGATGGCAAAGAATTATTCTTCACATACAATAATTACTCTATCGAGATTATCGCGGACGACGATCTACCGAACGAAAATTCGGACGTACAGAGTGCGGTGAAATATAGTCGTGAGCCATATTATTCATCAGACAAGCAACGCCATCTGATTTCATTCAGAACAACAGATGTCGAGTTCAGAAAAGCACCTGAGCATTATCACGGCGAAACTCAGTTTGTTTGGGGCGCTAGAGGTAAAACCAGAGCTTGGATCAATCCCGAGTATAAAGTTGTTGTCGTGTATCCAGAGAAACGCCACGAGCAGATTGTAGACGAAGAGTTATTGGTCAATCGTGAGATTTGGAATAAAGGTGAAGTTACTATTCATCTCGATAACATAAATTTTACAGGATTTTCTAAATATGCAAACGGGATCATGATATACAAGAGTACAGGCGAGATTATCGGATACTACGAATTTGATTATCGCGTTCGAGACTTCGCATCCATCTTCTGGAAGCCGTCACTTACCATGTTGACTGCATATCTAATCCAACAAACATCAACAGAAGAGAAACCAGTAGAAATTCCAACCGGATTGGTCGACCCCGATTTATCTCCGCTATTGAACACGATCACTCCTGAAAACTACATGTACGATGATGGCTTACTCAAGTTGTTCTGTGATGAATATATGCAATACATTTCATCTGGAGACACAAGCCATTACAACAAGTTGAAAAATATGATACGTAATAAATACCCGAAAGAGAAGAATAATTTCGAGTATCTATATTCTGAAATCAATCGACGCAATATTTACATCGACAAGAATAAGCGCGATGAGGTCGTTCGGTTCTTCGAGACTAGAGCTTCGGATTTCTACTCAACAAAAGGCGTTGCGGAATCGTATAAATTCTTATTCAAACTATTGTATAACGCTGATGTAGAAATTGAAGTCGAATCAATGAACGGAATGGAATACGATATCGTTGTACAATCCGGCAACATCACAGAGGACATCGTAGGAACGACGGTATACACCCCAACAGGTAGAGCCAATGTAACGTACATCGAAAGAGAGTACAATCAAGGCAAACTACAGTGGCGCGTCACCATACACAATCTTATCGGTAAGTTCTTGGTTGGTCAACAACTGAAATCAGAAAGAGACCCTAATATCTCCGCAGATATTCTGGTGGGTGTTCGAGGTAAAGATCTTGCGTATAACGACATCGACTATATCAACCGAGGTCGAGTGTATTACGTAATGAAGATTAAATCAGAAATCGCACTGACTCGTTACAAAGATGACGTTTTACGATTTGTTCACCCTGTCGGATTCGGATTCATCGGAGTGACGTTGTTGACTGTATTGATCAACTCCGGTATATCGTTCAAACACAGAGAAACGATGATTCGTATCATGAAAACATTCAGATGGGATTCGGGATTGCCTAATGTGTTGCCGGACACGACGTATAGACGAGATGCTAACCTGAACGTGATGCATGACCCTGTCACGGGTGAACCACTTCACATAGACCATCCATTGGCAGGACAAGATCCGATAGTCATCAAACCTTGGAATGATTACGATGTAGTCAATCCTGACGTGATAGACGGAAAGACTGCATCAGAACGCAGACGACCTTTGAGTCCGGTATTCGATGCTGGTTGGTTAACATATGCGTATTTCTCTACGATGAGTGGTAGAATTCTGAAAGACAAGAGCGGATTACCTAGAGACCCTAGAATCGCGACACAAATCAAGGTAGAAGAATAATGGCAGAAATTTATCGTGCGATAATCACCAGCAAGTTCAAAACGCAAAACTTGCTACATTTCCACAACATGGTAGGGGACACGGTGTCCCCTGTTGTTGGTAAAAATAACGTTTACTTATCATTCGGCAGACAGCAACAATGGGCTGATAACGAGACCGATGTTGGATTTGCTCCTCCATATCCAATAGACACTAGCGATGGTGTAGTCGATGTTTGGACCAACATGATCGGTGTTGTTAAAATCAAGAAAGAATTTTTCGAGGCTGTAATTCCTCGTCGAGATTACGGCGATGTTCGTTATGACAGACCTCGTAGTTTTCATATCGGCGATATCATCGTTGTAAACAGTGCTCCGTACAACAGAACAGAACCCGGAAAGGGAATGATTGTTTATCGTTGCGTTGATATTCCAGACGACGGTTCATGTTCCATCTCAACAATCGACAACAAAATCGAGTGTCTGAAACTAGGAGGAGTTTGGGAACCAACAATCACTTCCACGTTTCCTCCTATCGGAACAGGCGATGCTATCGACATGAAAGATGGTTATTTCTGGGAGTATCTATATACGATTCCAGCGGATGTGTCAATCAACAGTGTAACAAACGAATTTATCATCGTTCCGTTCCCCGAAGAAATTCAAGAAGATCCTAAGAGATGGGGAATGGAAGAAATTCTACAATCCGACCCCGACAGATACGATGTGATTTATCGAGTCAAATGTAACACACTGAGATTCAAGGCGTATCTGGATTCGTTATATTTTCCAGAAAGTGCTCTTCCTGGTAACAAGGGATTCCGTCAAATGAGTATCATTTTGAATCCACTGGAAGCGAAGCCATTACAGTCATCTCCTGATGTGCAAGCGGCGAAAGATAACTACAAATTAAAGGAACTCGAAAAACACACGGGTGAAATGATTTATATCGAAAACCGACAACCAATCATCAGAGCATCGGACCAAGTAGAAGAAGTATCAATATTTTTCGATTTCTAAGGAAACAAAATGGCAAATTATTCGCAACTCCCAAAACAATTAATCGACGTAGGTGAGAAAGGTAACGCCAACACAGGCGATATCATCTACGACGGTGGTGTTAAACTGAATGCAAACTTAGATGCATTATACAATACGTTTGGTGATTCCAGACTATTCGAAAGTGCAGCGGGAAATTTAACACAATATTTACATGCGACCGGATACTATCAGAAATTGCCCGTTTCTTATTATGGCAGTAAAGCTGTAGAACCGGGTTCAATGCACGACTTAGATACAACATCACAAACGTTCGTTCTGAATCTGCCTAACCCGAAACGAGGCGAATGCGTAGAAGTGATCAACTCGAATGGTTCATTCTCTATCAATGAGATCGTGATTAAACCGCAATCGGGCGCTAGTATTTTAGGAAAAACAGAAATACGAATTAATCAAGGCTCAGTTCGCCTGAGATTCGTGTGTATTGATGAAACTCCCAACAACGCTATATGGGATTATGAGTTGAGTCCTCTTTTTGGTGACTTCTCCGTTCCTGTTAACAAAACGTTAGAACTAGATGCATCGGCTAGCACAAATATTGTTATGTTTCCGTTAGAAAACTTCACAGGCGTGAAACTAATCATCGCAGCAGAGGAAATCAAAGCTGGCGCGAAAGAGAGAAATGTTTCTGAAGTGTTATTAATGATCGACGTTGAAGACAAAAAGGTATATTCAGATGAGTATTCTATTTTATTCAAAGTTGCGAAATTGTATAGCGTGGATTTTAGCGTGTTAAATAATAGTATCATTGCTGCCGTGACGAACAAGACACCCGGCAGAATCAAATTTTCAATCAAGTCAATTGAAACTATTAAAGGCTGATATCCATGAAACAGACAATTGGAATTGGTAATATTGTAGATGACGGCACAGGCGATTACTTACGACTTGGTGGCGAGAAAATCAACAACAATTTTAACGATTTATACGCGGAACTTGGCGATGGCCAAGTTCCTTATCCAGCAGGCGCTTGGAAGAACCACACAGCGGCAGCATTATCTCCGAAGTTCGGACAATCTTTTAACTTAAACACAACAACAAATCAAATCCGTGTGACATTACCAGAAGGTCGCCCTGCCGATTATGGCAGAGTAATCAAACTGAGAGACGTATGGGGAACATGGTCAGCTAATCCTGTCATCATTGAACCATCCGGCACGAACACAATCAAAGGCGGTTCAACATCATCTCGGCTGTACCGAGATTTACAAGACGTTGAGTTGGTATTCGTATCTCCGGGTAACTGGGAATACCTAAACAATAAACTCGTGAGTCGATTGAGTAATTCGGATGGCGCTACTGTTGCCAAGAAAGAGTTCATCGCGACACAAGATCAGACCGATTTTATCGACGTTTTCGGGGAAGCTCCGTATAACACAAATAACATCGAAGTGTATCGTCGCGGCAACATGCTGTATTACGGAGATGACTTTAGCGCAGAATCCGATTTCGGTTCAGTCGGTACAGCCGACGCTGTAGTTGCTCTGGATGGCAGAACAATTCGATTGCGGGCTCCTTGTAATGCAGGCGACACGATCACGATAGTTACGTACCTCGACGACCTAGCGGTATTCAAGACATCATACGTAGCCAAGACTATTCAAGTGTTCGATGCGAATTACGAAGGAACATTAGAAACAGACGAAAATAAAGACCAGATCTTCATTGGCGATTTATCCAAGAAGAAGGTATGGAATCTTAGTGACTTTGGATTAACCGACACAGATGGACAAATGAATCCATTCTCAACGGAAGTCCAGATCAACGGTCGAAATCTAGTCAAAGCGGGTACCGCTTTGTTGCCGGCATTCATTTGCGAAAAAGACACAGGTGCCGATTTTTCGATTGTATCCGAGTCGTCTTGTGTAGCAGACGGCGGCAAATGGGAAGAATCCGGTATCGATTTTAGTGTAATCAAAGACCAATTTGACAAATTCACACAAGTGAAAATCCAAGAGCCACTGAAAAGCGGGGACATGCTAACTGTCAAGTGGTACAACAACGACATCGGTTCAGTCATGGAATGGGAAGAAATTAAAGCAAACGCTGATAACTTCTATCTGAACAACGAGTACCGATTTGTTCGTAAAAACCGTATCCGATACAACGATTATGCGGACCCTAATCCATGCAACGTCGAAACGATCGCGGAAGTCGAGACTAACATTAAATTCAGCGACATCACGTCGTTACTCATGTCGGTTTACCCTGTCGGTTCAGTTTACATGAACGCGCATAACAAAAACAATCCGGCCGAGTACATGGGATTCGGTATATGGGTTCCTTATGCCAAAGGGCAGTCTATCGTGGGATGGGACGACGGCAGCACCGCACATTTCACCAACTACACGGGCGATTGTGGTACAGTGAAGTCGCCGGGTGGCTCGGGTGGTCATGTAGAACACGAGATCCAACAAAACGAAGTTCCTCAAGTTAGCTCGGACGATGAAGTGTTGATCAAAGACCCTAACGGAGATGTTCTAATCGGACAATGTCTATTGGATCCAGACGACCAAGGTCCGGGGTATAGGTCGTATCGAGAGGACAAACTTTCGAGTAACGTCAACAAAGGCGGAGTCAACATTAGTCTGTTGCAGCCATTCGTGACTGTAGCTGCTTGGTTAAGAGTAGGTTAATATGTCTAAAATTATTTCTAAAACGAGAGAGGGGAGTCGCTCTTTCTCTCCTCAAGCGGTAACACATGAACTGGATCAATCTAATTTACCGGACGCGTTTGTGTCTGGTAAGCAGAAGATAGGTAGCGTAACGGTAGATGAATTGGGAGTTGGAATTAATTATCCTTCCGTCCAATCCGCTATTTCCGACATCACCAACATGTTTCAAACCAGAATAGGCCAGGTGTTGGTATTCGACGATGCAAGCGGCATCGATCCTAACGGCGTGAGTATGACAGAACAACTGACAATTACTTGCGATTCGCCTGCAGGCGGCGCAAATGGCAAGTTGGTAATGGTATACGGAATTCCAGTTGCCGTCGATGTAGGAAACAACGAATCTGCAATCACAACTAAGATTATCGCAGAGTTGCAAAAGTACCGAGATAACAACATCGCATTCAAATCAATAAAGGCAACAACCGGCATCAACAATAAAATTGATGTTGAGTTTATTGATACAGTTCCTCATCAGAATTTTATGGCGAGTACGAATGGTGTGAACGTAATCGGAACGACGCAAACATCTGCTGTTCCTGGATACGGAACATGGTCTAAAATCGCAGAGCAATCTATACCCGGAACGACATCAGGAGCAACAGTTAAGCTCAATTATTACAGACGAAACGCGTAAGGATTTTAGATGTCAAATAATAATCTCAGTCACATCAGTGATAAAGCTAGTTCGGTGACTTTCGATCCGACTGGTACCGACTGGCCCGCGGACGTGCTCGATGTACAGACTGCCATAGGTAAAATAAGCGGATACGCAAACAAAGATAAGGGTTTACCCAAGGCAAGCCGCTCAGTTGATGGTGTTGTTAAATTAGGCACAATCGACGAAGTAAAAGCCGGAGTGGACGACGAAAAGGCAGTCACTCCGAAAGTACTGAATGAGTATCTACAGAAGCCACACGCAACCGACCAGGCATACGGAACAACAAAATACGCAACTAATGCCGAAGCAATAGACGATTCGAATAATTCGGTGTCTATTACTCCACTGAGTTTGGATTTTGTGTTCAAAAATAAACCAGCAACGGAATCTAGATTCGGCGCTTGTAAGCTGGCAACAAGGTCTCAAGCTGAATCCGGAACAGAAGACAATGTGGTCATGACACCACTGAAAGTCAAGTTCGCAATAGACAAGCTCGTTGCTGCTTCCGGTGATGCTACCGAAACTTCGCGTGGGGTTGTAAAACTAGCAACCGCGGCAGAAATCGCGGCAGGACAAGCCGCGCAAGGCGTTGCAATTTCCCCGCTAGGATTCGCAAAGGCGAGGGGAACGAACTCGGCGTACGGGACATTCAAGGCAGCTCAACCGGCCGACATGAATGCATTGACCGCACAAGACAAGGCTGTAACTCCTTGGGTTCTAGGCCAAACGAAAGGCGGCACGAATCAATTTGGTCTAGTTAAACTGGCAACAGATTACACGACACAAGGAAACACTGCACTGTCGGCAAACGCCAATGTTATGTTCAAATCCGGAGGAGTGTTTGCGGGTGACATATTCAGGGGCTCAAATGCGGCCGGAAATCGTTACATCACACAAACCGAAGCATACGATGCTATGCCAGTTGGATCTGTTATCATGTGGATCGGCGCAAATATGCCCAATTCAAACTGGTGTGTATTGGACGGCAGAAGACTAAGTAAAACGACATACAGTCGATTGTTTAATGTCATAGGAACACGATTCGGCGGAGACGCAAACAGCTTCAATATCATGGATATGAGAGGTATGTTTCCTCGAGGAGTGGACGGCGGAAGAGGACAAGATCCTGGTCGAGGATTAGGAACATATCAGAGATGTCAAGCGGAAGCACACCAACACATCGGCGGTGGATTAGGCGAAGCATACGGCAACCACTATTTCGGTCAAACTGGAAAGAAAAATTATGCGGGGTCGAAGGGTGGGCAAGATTGGGATAACTATATCATGTACACAAGTAACGGTATGGACAACTGGGACGGCAACAGAATAAACACCAGTAGCCAAATTGGCAACGAAACCAGACCACATAATATGGCTGTATACTTCATTATCAAAATAAACTAAGGGGCATTCGCCCCTTAATTGGAGACAAAATGTCAGAAATTATTCCAAAGGAAATTCTGGAACTTCCTTACGTGGACCGAACTCCCGACCCAATTGAGCGACCAGACCAAAGACGAGTTCAATGGATTCAAAATGGCGAATGTCTCGGAGCGGCAGAAAGTTCAATCGATAACAGTGGCGAACTTAATCGCGGTCCAGTACAAGTTCAGAAAAACGTTGCTACGCTAATCGAGAATGATCGCACAATCAACGAGTCGTTAACGGAAGTTATAGACCGGGTCAACGCACACGATGTTGTTCTTGGCGAGATCGGCGACGACAACTTGGCAAATAAAGTACTAGGATTAGAACTGGCTGTTCTTCCTATGGAAGAAGATATTCTGTTAAACAAACAAGAAATCTTTTTACTTAACGAAGAAACCGAGGCTATCACTGAGTCTATTGGTTTTCGTGACCCAGACGACGAAACTCCTAGAAACATCATGGAGGATCTGTTTTATGTCAAAACGGAGTTAGGAAACTACGAAAGTAAAGACATCAACGGAAATGAGAAAGATGGAAATCCTGCGTCTGGCATGAAGCAACGATTGGTCGCTCAAGGATTAGGCATCTCGTCAAACGAGCGTAGAATTCGACTTCTCGAAGAAGAGTGGGAGCAATCCGATGTTTCCGCGCTACAAACCCAGATGACGACACTTCGTCTAGAGGTTGGACCTACGGCACTCAAGCCAGCAAATAAAAGCATTTATCAATGGATTCGTGCTGCTGATGCGATTCACGCAAAAACAGAATCCGATATCGATAAGATCAACGAGATCGTAGGAACGGAAACAGGCGAGTCCCTGGATGATAGAATCACCGAAAACACAACAAAGATTCACGAAAACAGAAATAACATCGAGACGTTAGAAAATTCTGTATCTGAAATCAATAAAACTATCGGTAATAGTACTCTTCCTAATACGATTTCTTTCCGTTTAAATGAAACAGAAAAACTCGCAAATGATCTGGAATTGATTGTTGGTAAATCCGAATCTGAAGGAATGAGAGCATCAGTCGCTTCGGTTGTTGCAAAGGTAGGAAGTGACGCGGACGCGGCATCATTGTCTGGACGAGTGAAAACAATCGAAGGGGACATGACATCGACTCAACGCGAAGTTAGTACTCTGAAGATTCAAGTTGGTTCCAATACTCCAGGAAGCGAAACTGGCCTACATAACCGAATGACGATGGCTGAAACCGTACTAAACGGGACGACCGGGACCAACGGTGTGATTTCGGACGTGGATACATTAAAAACAAGCATCGCGACTAAAATAGATGACGCTGTAGATGATAAACGTTATGTCAGAACGAAAGAACGATGGATCGAACTGTCTGCTGGTATTGACGACGTTGCAGTAGCGAATAAAGAGTTCGTTCGTCGTCAGGGTGAGTGGAAAGAGCTTGGATGGAATGGATATCACATTGCAAACGGTCAAAAAATAACTTACGATAACAACGGAACGAGCGTCGACGTGTTCTCGTATAATGTAGCGGACACATCCGTCGTTTTAGGACAAATCGGATACTCACTCACACTTCAAGGAGAAGTCAAGGGAACAATTCGCACTTCCGATTTTGAATTAGTAGATGTGGTCGATGGTAAATATGTCCAGTGTAGCGCAGGCGAAGTGATTGTAGGCGGCGATGCATTTCAAGTTAAGTTGGCAGCAGGCGAAGGGGACACTAAGCCCGTGTCTGTCGTGGATTTATCCGGAACACATACAATATTACACGAGGGTAACTTCCCGGACAACAACAGTCCTGTGCCTCAAGTTCGAGTTAGTGGCGGATGGTCAGATTTAACAACTCATTTGCCTCCTATCGAATTGGTCCGAGGCGGTATGTATGTCATCGGAAACGCGACACAATCGACAATCGCAAAAGACGTGGATTCGAGATTCGAGATCGGTGGCCCAGCAAATGTGTATGGATTCAATCGAGACATCGAGTTGTCTGCCAATAATGGACTGAAATATACAGGAGATCTTGATAAAATACTCGATGTTAAATGTCAGTGCACTATTGAGGTTGTAGGCGACGTTGCGGATCTCACAGTGAAAGTCCTGAAAAACGGAGCTTCGACTAACATAAATCACACGATTTACAGTGAAATGTGGTTAGGCAGCAGAGCAAACGTGAACATCAGTTTTCCTGTAGTTGCAAGCAAAGATGATGTGATCAACATCGTAGCAACTCAATCGACAATCGACGCGGGAATGACTGCGATATTATCAGACGCAACAATCTACGTCAAAGAAATGTAATCTAGGGCCTTCGGGCCCTTTGGAGAATTTATGAGTTACACTTGCAACAATCCAAAAGAACTCAAGGACGCAATCCTACGTCGTTTGGGAGCACCTGTAATAAACGTTGAGGTAACTGAAGAACAAATCTACGATTGCATCCAGAGAGCAATGGAGCTGTATGGTGAGTATCATTATGATGGTCTCAACAAAGCATACATGGCGATCAGTTTAACCGAAGAGCAAGCTCGCACCGGAACAGTCGTACTTGAACCATCCGATGCGGTGTTTGCGGTCACTAGGATCGTTCGACACTCTAGTGGATGCATAGGATCGTTCGGCGGAACACCGTATACTTGGTTCACTGACTTCATCAATGGACTAGCAAACACAGGTGGTCGATGCAACACGTATGGACCGTTCGGTGGAGCAGGAGGCATGAGTATGTACACATCGTTGATGAGTTACATGAATATGCTACGGGACATCTTGGAGCCTCTTCCTGATTACTGGTTCAACGGTACCAATGGTCAACTGAAACTATTCGGCAATTTCAAAGAAGGACAGACTATCATAATCGAGGTTTCTGTCAAGTCGTTTGTTCCTCTAGATAAATCTAATGCCGTAGCCGGAGGCAAAGGAATTACTGCTGGTGTCTCGTGTGGAAGCATGGCCTACATATCAGACGATGATATCTACATGAATCCGGCTAGAGAGATGGCCACGCGTTTTAAAGCGGGTGCTGGTAGTGCTGAGTATCTAGATCAAAACGTATACAACGTTCGTTGGTTGAAAGACTATGCGACTTCTTTAGTTAAAGAAGTCAACGGACAAGTGTTAGCGAAACATCAAGGCATGCAACTACCTGGTGGAGTAACAGTCGACGGTCTTCGTTTGCTCGAAGAAGCTAGGACTGAGATAGAGACACTTCGTGATGAACTATATGGTCTAGAGGAGCCGTTAGGCATCATTATGGGATAATGTTCAAACGTGTTTTTGTTCATTAGTCTCTATAATAGTTATATACAATAGACAAATAGACAAAAGTATATTTCTGACGCGAAAGCGTCAGATTTTGTCTAGATTCAAATGTTAAATTTTGTTCATTAGTCTCTATAATAGTTATATAGTATGAACAAAGACAAAACAAGATATCAATCTCTACGAGATTGAAGTTTCACTATCTATTAACTTTTCTTTATTCTTTTTAAAACATTCTATATCGATTCTGGTAACATTATTATAGATATTCATACGTTCGTATCGATAATAATAGATATCGTCTCCTGGTGCTTCCCAGAGCGTTTTGGACAGCATAAATACATAAGTGAGGAGTATTAAATGTCGTATAACCCTAACCTATTTGCCAAATTAGAAAATGGCTATGGGTACAATAAAACAAGACGCGATAATGTCTTGAACCCATATGTTGATTTTCATAAGCACACAAATACGCAATCACTTGCTGATACTCTAGTCGCTGAAAGTATTCAGATGAGAGGAGTCGAGTGTTTTTATATTCGCCGTGAGTTTGTCAAGTTAGACTGGCTATTAGGTGAGGATCCACAATCGAAATTCGAGAAGGCATTTAAGATTGCCGCTTATATTAGTTCGTTTGAGGGATATGAAGGTCAGAGAGATTTCTTCAGTAAGTTCGGCATGCAAGTTAACGACGAATTAACATTTCAAGTTAACCCGATGTTATTCAAAGAACAGACAGATGGTGAATTAGCACGTGAGGGTGACCTGATTTATTTCCCAATGGGAAATGCATTATTTGAACTTGTATGGGTAGAGTCGAATCAGCCATTCTATCAAGTCGGTCAAAGTCCTATCATCACGATCACTGCTCAGAAGTTCATTTATTCTGGCGAGAAGCTGGACCCGAAGGTTAAAGTACGTCAAGATAATCCTGATGTCATGCCGTGCGCAGGAGACGTGGCCTTCGATTTAGACTTAGAAGAGCTAACTACGTTCAAAGACGACCCAGAACTCACTCCAGTGCGTAACCTAGATGGCCTCGGCGACATACGCAAAGGTGGATATCAAGAAGATATTCAGATTGATCTCGAAGGTAAAGAGTTTATCGATTCGTCTATATACGACACTGTAAACGGAACAGGTTACCCGATTGTTAATCCTCCGCAACCTACTCCATTCGACGACTTTATTTGAGGTGAATTGTGTTCGGATATTTTCACAACTCGTCGATTAGACGATATATAACTTTAATGGGCGCGCTATTTAATCATGTTTCCGTCTCTCGCGTGAGAGACGATGTAACATCATATACGAAAGTGCCCATTACGTACGCATCAAAAGAAAGATTTATTCAAAAGTTGATGAACATCACAAATACATCTGACGGCGACGACACGTTCGCTAAAATAGAAACGATCCTGCCTAGAATGAATTTGTCGCTTATTGATATCAACTACAATCCTATTTTCAAAACAAATATTACAAACCGTGAAATTAATAGTAGAGTTCGTGATGGCAAACCTATCACAACCTCTCAATTTAATCCTGTTCCTTTTAAATTAATGTTTGAACTCGGGATCTACACACGTCACGAAGATGATATGTTTCAGATCGTCGAGCAGATCCTTCCATATTTCCAGCCGAACTTTAGTTGCAAGACGACAGAATTACACACTAACGAAATTACGGTAGATAGAGATATTCAAGTCACGTTGCAATCTATTTCTTTAGATGAGGATCTAGAAGGCGATCGTATGTCGCGTCGTAGACTTGAGTGGAGTATTATATTTGAACTGGACGGCTATTTATATCCTCCGGTCAAAGATATTCACAATGAAATTAAAACTGTTTATGTCGATTTCTTCGCTAATACTCATAAATTAGAACCGGAAGGTATTTTTGAGAGCGTCGACTCCAGTCCGTGTCCTGGACCAGATGTCGAACGGGACGAATGGAACGGCGAATATAAACAAGGTTATTCCGGCAACGTGCCTATTCCTTCTGGAATTATTCCTCCGGGAGTTCGTGGTATTGTGTCCGGCTGTCCTTCTCCTATGCCTATAGAGAAATAATCATGGACTTGAACAATTTAGATGTTAATGCGTTGATGGTTGTTGGCGACTTGCCAGGAACCGAAGAATGCTTACCAGCGGTCGTTGAACCGCTGGTACTAAAAGAAACAGTATCGAATCCGGGAAATCGAACTCTCGATTTGGACGAAGATTATTCCAATGTTAGAAAAATGTTATACTTTCAACAGCAAATGTTAATGGAAGCAGCGACCGTATCACTTGAGCAGGCTAGAACAGCCGACGCGCCTCGTGTTATGGAAGTGTTTTCTACGTTAATGGGACAGATGACAATAACAAACAAAGAGTTATTGAAAGTCCACAAGGACATGAAAGATATCACAAGTGAGCAAGTGAACACCGGAGCGAATTCATCTCCGTCTACTCCTGCCGCTAACATTACAGCAACAAACGTGTTCCTGGGAACGCCTAGTGAATTGATGAACAAAGTAGGAACCCAGTACGACGCTATCGACGTGGAGACATAATATGGCATTGCCAGATGACATTCCTGATAATGTCGTGTCCGAGTCTAGAAAGAATATTATGTGGTCTAAATCGGTTCACGATGACATATGGTATCCCTCTAAATTCCGAGACTACGAACTTTTTAACAAACCTATAAAATTTGATTTACAAGGAACTGACCCTTCCAATTTCAAGTTTTTTAAAGATAAATTTAACAAAAAATCTCGATACATGGGATTGCCTCATCTAAAGCGTGCTAACGTTCAGATTCAATGGACACAGAAAATGCTCGATGAGTGGGTCAAATGTCGAGATGACATTATCTACTTTGCTGAAAACTATTGTTCTATTATCCATATCGACTACGGTATTATTAAAGTTCAATTGCGTCAATATCAGAAAGAAATGCTGAAACTGATGTTCGACAGTAGAATGAGTATGCATAACCTTAGTCGTCAGTTGGGTAAAACGACCGCAGTTGCTATTTATCTGGCACACTTTGTGTGTTTTAACGAAGCGAAAAACGTAGGTATTCTTGCACATAAAGGATCGATGTCCGCTGAAGTATTGGATCGTACTAAGCAAGCGATCGAATTATTGCCTGACTTTTTACAGCCGGGTGTTGTGTTCTGGAACAAAAACTCAATCGAATTAGAAAACGGTTGCGCTATTTCTGCGTTCGCATCATCTCCTGACTCCGTTCGTGGTCAGTCGTTCGCATTACTGTATCTAGATGAAGCGGGGTTTATCGAAAACTTCGAGGACACGTGGAAAGCGATTCTGCCTGTAATCTCGTCCGGTCGACGCTCGAAAATTATATTGACATCTACTCCTAACGGCTTGAACCACTGGTACAACCTATGGGAAGCGACGTTAAAGGGTATTTCTGGATTTAAACCATATACCGCAATCTGGACATCAGTTAAGGAACGTCTCTATAACGAGGCAGGCGACTTTGACGATGGTAAAGAATGGGCTACTAAGCAGATTGGTGCATCGTCTCTGGAGGCGTTCAACCAAGAGCACAGATGTCAGTTTATGGGTACCTCCGGTACGTTGATTAGTGGATTTAAATTATCCAAAATGACGTATTCTGATATCGAGTCAGAAGAAGGATTCTACCGATATAAGAAACCTGAAATCGATCATAAATATATTATCTCGGTCGATTGCGCAGAAGGTCGTGGTCAAGATTATACCGCATTTCACGTTATTGATGTGACTAAATACCCATATGAGCAAGTTGCCGTATATCACTCGAATAAGATTTCTCCTTTGCTTTTCCCTACTATCTTGATGAAGTACGCGACTGCATATAACGAAGCTTGGGTGTATATAGAACTGAACTCAGTCGGTGGCACAGTTGCGAAAACGCTACTCCTTGATTTGGAATACGAAAACGTAATCACCGACAATTCGAAAGACCTCGGAATGAAACAAACCAAAGCTACAAAGGCGATTGGTTGTTCGACGCTGAAAGATATCGTAGAAAAAGACATCCTGATCGTAAACGACAAGAATACCGTGATGGAATTCAGAACGTTTACCGAGAAAGGCACATCATGGGCAGCGCAAGATGGCTATCACGATGACCTTGTGATGGGATTAGTTATTTTTGCTTACCTGACGACTCAAGATAGATTCGGTGACTTCATCGACGTTGAGAGAAACATCGGAAATGACGCGTTTCGTGAAGAGATGGACGACATCTATGAAGATTATAGTCCTGTGTTGTTCATTGATACATTTGATGGATTAGAAGAATACACCACGTTCGGTTTTTCGATGGTATAAATAAAATAATATAATATAAGGATAACTTAGATGTTATTGAGTCCTGGAATTGAAACTAAAGAGAGTTCATTACAGACTACCGTTGTGAATACATCAACTGGCCGTGCGGCTACTGTTGGTAAGTTCAATTGGGGTCCTGCTTTTGAAATTGCTCAAGTTGTCAGTGAAGTCGATCTGGTAGACAGATTCTCCACTCCTGATGACGCGACCGCTGATTCATTCTTCAGCGCCGCAAACTTTTTGAAATACGGAAACGACCTAAGACTGGTTCGTATCGTTGATGCCGACACCGCGAAGAACTCGTCTGCCCTGTTTGACATGGTAGAAGTTACTATCGCCGCAGGTGGTACTGGTTACAAAGTTGGCGATATTATTACCGTCAAATATAGCAACTCTGTTATTGAAGCTACTGGTAAAGTAACCGCTATCGGCACATCCGGTGCAATTACCAAGTATCATATTCCGTCGAGAATGATCGTTGCTAAAGCGAAAGAAGTCGGCACGTATCCGATGTTGGGGTCTGAGTTCACATTAGAAATCACATCACCTAACGGCGGTAGCTCTGCTTCCCTTACCGCTCCTAAACTGATTCACGACTCGAAGATTTATTTCCCGAACGATAGTGATTCTAGTGACGCTATTCTTGCGCCTGATGGAGTTAATCCGGCAGCTAAAGGGTTCAAAACTTACTGTGAAATGTTCGACGTTCCTTTAGTCGCGGCTAGATTCCCGGGTGAGTACGGTACAGGTATTACTGTTGATATTGCTAGTTTCCTAGATTATCAGACAGGAAAGGGAACCGTTACTCTTCCACTGACCACCGGCGGTACTCGAACTGTTAATTTCCGTTCAATCATGCCATACGGTCCACAAACGATTCATGAGTTCGCTATGATCGTTCGTCGCGGGAACGAAGTGTTAGAGACAGCAGTTCTTTCTACTCGCGCAGGCGACAAAGACATCTACGGCAACAGCATTTATGTTGATGATTATTTCCGCAATGGTAACTCACGTTATCTGAGTGGTTCGTCTGAAAGCTGGCCAACCAACTATACCGGTACTCTGGTATTAGGCGGCGGTAATTCTGGTAACGTACAAGACAACGAAGACAAACGTGCTGGTCCATGGATTAACGGCTGGGATTTATTTGCGGATCGTTATTTCACTCCTGTCAACTTACTGATCGCTGGATCGTGTGCTGGTGAAGGCGCTAAGACCGCATCGACCGTACAGAAGCACGTAAGTGACTTAGCTCGTGAGCGTCAAGATTGTTTAGCATTCATTTCGCCTCCACGTGAATATGTTGTTAACAAGATTTCAGCCGAAGCTGTTGATAAGATGATTGACTGGAGACGTGGTTCAGATTCACAAGGTCAACCAGTCGAAAACAACATGAACATCAGCAACACTTATTCTACCATCGATGGTAACTATAAGTTCATGTATGACAAATACAGCGATATCAATCGTTGGGTACCATTGTCTGCTGATATCGCTGGACTGTGTGCTCGTACTGATGTTGTTGCGCAACCGTGGATGTCTCCAGCTGGATTCAACCGTGGTCAGATTCAAGGTGTTATCAAACTTGCAATCGACACTCGTCAATCTCATCGCGACCGCCTGTATCAAGAATCGATTAACCCTGTTGTTTCTTTTGCTGGACAAGGTGTGATTCTATACGGTGATAAGACTGCATCTTCTGAGCCATCTCCGTTTGATCGCATCAACGTGCGCCGTTTGTTCAACCTGATCAAGGTATCAATCGGCAACAGCGCTCAATACAAGTTGTTCGAATTGAACGATGCGTTCACGCAAATGAGCTTCCGTACTGAGACCAACTCGTACATGGACACTATTCGTTCACTGGGCGGATGTTACGACTTCCGTGTTGTGTGTGACGGTTCAAACAACACTCCAAGTGTTATTGATCGTAACGAATTTGTTGCAACCGTTCTGGTTAAGCCAGCTCGTTCAATCAACTTTATCACCCTGAATTTCGTGGCTACATCAACTGGTGCAGACTTCGACGAGATTGTTGGTAAAGCGTAATAATATTAGGAGGGCATTGCCCTCCTTAACATAGAAGGTAAAAGAAGATGGACTTAACCGACATCAGCAATGCAATGAAAAATGGGGATATGGCTCGTCCTAACCTGTTCGAAGTTGAAATCCCATTCTTGGGTCGTGATTTTAAATTCAAATGTAAAGCTGCTTCTATGCCGACCGCTATCACTGAGCAAGTGATTGTCGGCTATCAGAACAAGAAATTAAAACTAGGCGGCGACCGTACGTTCGAAGATTGGACAATCACCGTTTATAACGATGTTGCCCATGAAGTACGCAAGCAGTTCATCGAGTGGCAGGATCTTGTACATGCATTGGATCGTCGTATCTACGGTGAAAATCCAGACGTGTATAAGAAAGAAGGCACCGTAACTCAATATGATCGTCAGGGTAACAAGACTGCAACACATACCATCTTCGGTTTGTGGCCAACTACCGTTGGTGAGATTGCACTTGACTGGGACGATAACAACAGCGTTTCTACTTTCGAAGTAACGTTGTCTGTTGATTTCTGGCAGTAATGTAGCGGGGATGTAAAGTCCCCGTAATTTTTATAACTAAATAGTTATATATGAATTTTAACGGAGTTGCAATGGCTAACTTTTTTGATATGTTTAAATTCTGGCAGCGTGAAGATGAAGAGCAAGTTCGCCAACAAGAGCAAGACATGCGAGTTTCATTTGCAGCTCCAGATAAGAAAGACGGCGCAACCGAGGTTGTAGCCCAGGACGATAGTAATTATCGTTATAATTCTTTTCAGCAGAATTTTTTCAGTAATTCTGAACCTAAAATTAAAACTACCCGTGACTTAGTAAATAGCTATAGAGCACTTGCTGAGATTCCAGAGGTTGATAACGCAGTACAAGAAATCATTTTCGATGCTATCGTATTCGAGGACGACAAAGATCCTGTTCACTTAGATTTGTCAAGTACAGATTTTTCTGACCGAATTCAAGAAATGATTCACAAAGAAATGGCGAATGTGTTACGTCTTTATAACTTCAATAAAGAGGGCACCCGAATTTTCCGTCGTTGGTACGTCGACTCTCGTAGTTTCTATCACAAAATTTTACACAAAGACCCTAAGAAAGGTATTCAAGAGCTTCGTCCTCTGGATCCACGCAAGATGGAATATCTGCGCGAGATCACAAAAGAGACAAAAGAAGGCGTTGATTACATCACCAAGACCTCAGAATATTTTATATACAGCAACGAAATTGTCGATTCGACGAATGCTGGTATGGCAGAATCTGGTTCTATAAATAAAATAAAAATTCCACGTTCAATGGTAGTTTACGCTCACTCTGGTTTGACCGACTGTAGCGGCAGAAATATCATTGGATATTTACACAAAGCACAAAAACCGGCAAACCAGTTAAAAATGCTGGAAGATTCACTTGTAATCTATCGAATCACTCGTGCTCCTGAACGTCGTATATTCTATATTGATGTCGGTAATATGCCGAATAAGAAAGCAACACAGCATGTTAACAATATCATGCAGGGTTTGAAGAATCGTGTTGTATATGACAGCTCGACTGGTAAAGTTAAGAATCAATTTAACAATCTGTCTATGACGGAAGACTATTGGTTGATGCGTCGTGATGGTAAAGCTACTACCGAAGTTAGTACTCTACCCGGTGCGCAATCACTAGGTTCTATTGATGATGTTAATTATTTTAACAAGAAACTTTACGAATCTTTACACTTGCCATTATCTCGTATTCCTAATGAAGGCGGCGGTGTTCAATTCGGCGGCGGCTCAGAAATCACACGTGATGAAGTTAAGTTTAACAAGTTAGTGAAAATGCTGAGACAGGATTTTAAAGAAGTCCTGAGTGACCCACTGCACACGAATTTGATTCTGAAAGGTATTATTACCGAAGATGAGTGGAAAGCGAACGAAAACAAAATTCGTTATGTGTTTATTAACGATTCTTTCTTCGAAGAGCAGAAAGAGATCGAAATTTTACAAGGACGGGTTAATGTACTGGAATCGATTCGCGAATACATCGGCAGATATGTATCTCATGATTATGCTATGCGAAATATACTCAAGATGTCATCCGAAGAAATCGACGAACAGCGTAAATTAATTGAATCCGAACTTGACGACCCAATTTACAAAGACCCCGCACTTGAATTAGAGGAAGAGATTTAATGGATAAGTTAGTAGCGGCAGCATTGGAAGAAAATCCACTTGCATTTAAACGTGAATTCGAATTAGTGATGAAAGACCGCGTTGACGCTTTGCGTCAGCAGGTTCGAACTGATATTGCCCAGACGGTCACCGTTGATGGCGAAGAAACCCCACAAGACTAAATACATTCACAAGGAAACTAATAATGAAACAAAAAGTTCTGGCTTTTTATACAGAAAAGTCTAAGATTTTTTCGAGTTCTGAATTAGCTTCAATTGCTGAGAATATGATTTTGAGTGAAGATGAGCGCCAGTTTGGCGTTTATCTATTTCAATTAGCCAACGGCAAGACCGAAGATTTATTCGAGACAGCCGAAGAACTTTTTGAAAACTACGAAATGAGCGAAGCAATTGGGCGACATGTTGATGCGACCGGTGAAATTAGCCGTCGTAAAGACCGCAAAACTCGCGAACGTCAAGCAACCTCAACGACTGGACTGAGTAAATCACGCCGTCGTCAGATTGCTAGAAAGGCAGCTAAAACAAAAAGAGCAAACAAAGGCGATTCAATGAGAGCGCAGCGTAAGCGTCGCCGTGCTATCAAAAAACGTAAAGCGTTAGGCCTCGACTCTAAATAAAAGGTAATCACATGAAACCTCAGTTATTAATCGAAACGTGGGGACTACCTTTTTCTGATACTCTTTCCGAGAGTGAATCTAATTTAGTTCAGACGCTCGTTGAAGCTAAAAAAGATAGCAAAGGTGCTCTTTACATTGAAGGTATCTTTTTACAAGCTGAAGTAGTCAACAGAAATAAACGATTATATCCTCGCTCAGTTTTAGAACGTGCGGTTGATGAATATATCCGTGAGCAAGTAAATACTAAGCAAGCTCTAGGTGAATTAAACCATCCTGCTAGACCAATGCCCGATCCATTGAATGCCGCTATCATTATCGAAAAGATGTGGTGGGAAGGAAATAACGTTATGGGTCGCGCTCGTATCATCGAAGGTGATAACGGAGTTGGCGATAAAACTGCTGCACTTATTCGTGCTGGATGGGTCCCGGGAGTTAGCTCACGTGGTCTAGGCGCACTGAAAGAGAAAGCTGGATATAACGAAGTGCAAGACGGATTCAAATTGACTGTCGGTGTCGACGTTGTTTGGGGACCATCTGCGCCAAATGCTTATGTAAAATCTATTCAAGAAAGTACCGTGATTGCGGAAAGCACACCTAACGTTGTTAATGAGGACGACAATAGATTCGGTTCCTTGTTATCGTGCTTAGAAAAACTGGTATAAATACAAATATAATTCACTTTAAAGGATATTCAAATGTCTATCAAACAACAACTGTTAGAAGCTGCTAAGACCATTAAGGGTACTGTACAGCTGGATAGCATTTTCGAATCTGCTGATCTATCTGCTGATATGAAAGTTAAGTTCCAGACAGTATTCGAAAGCGCGGTAAA
>JBOFGC010000359.1:0-4239 GCA_051648945.1 Bacilli bacterium | reverse complement strand
TTTTTTGCAATTTCTATTTTGGCATTGTTTTCCCCTAGTTCTTCACCTTCTCTTCTCGCTTCATTTTCATAACTAATTCTATCTAAAAGCGCTCGTTCTCGAATCGCATACATTTCTTGCACTTCTGGGTCTTTCGCATAGAAATCTAAACGTTTTTGTGCTTCTTCAATATGCTTATCCAACGACATCACCTCCATTAATATTTCTTTTGTACAATTTTTACTTAGAAATAATAACCACCGATCGAGTGGTTTTAATTCAATGTTCGGTCTATGATATTTTTCGAATTTAGGCATTTCTATGATGTGAACTTCTAGCAAATCGGTTAATTGTGTATGATGTTTTGTATTTTTACGAATAGAGTACACCGCGTGAAAATCTAGTTCCTCGTCGTCCATGATAAAATCCAGAATGTTAATCGCAATTACTCTTTTTAATTCTTCATAACCTTGACCTTTTTCCAATTGATCATAGTACAATCTTGACCAATACCATAATGACCGTTTTTCCATATGTTTATACGGTGCAACTTGAACTTCAATATTAACAATACTGCCATCATGTAGTTTTGCTCGTACATCTAAATCGCCCATTTTTGATTTTAATAGTTTTCTTGTCAGCTTTGTATTTCTTATGATTTCTAAATCTTCGATGAGTATTTCCTTTTGTAGAATGGCATTCAGAAAATTAATAAGTAAATGCTTATTTTCTTCCTCGGAAAACAGTTTTTTGAATAGAAAATCGTTTAGTGGATTTAGTCTCTTCATTTTCTCACCTCACATGTAGTTTAACAAAATCTTGCGCCTAATCACACAGATAAAATGTAAAATTCAAACAAAAAGCTACTACGGAAAAAAGTATCCGTAGTAGCTTTTTTTGTACATCTATTCCTCCATTTCTTGCGCTTGTCCATCATTATACGTTGTAAGGATTTTTGTTGAAGCAATTTCATGCGCCGCAACCGTCATTACATCTTGCGAAAGAACAACAAAGTCCGCTTCTTTTCCAACTGATAACGAGCCACTAATCTCTTCTGCAAAGTTTGCAAACGCACCATTGATTGTGTAACTTGCAATCATATTTTCTACTGTCGTAGCCTCTGTAGGGTTCAACGCACTGTTTCGTGACGCGTCACCAAGCGCACTTCGCGTTACACCGACTTCAACGCCTTCAAGTGGTGACCAATCCATTGTTACTGGAAAATCGCTCGAACCTGTAACCGTTACACCTGCTTCAAAAAACGAACCAAGTGGATATTGTGCATCCGCACGTTCTTTTCCAAGATAAGCAACCGATTGTTCATAATACCCATCTTCTTTGTATGCCCAGTTTGGTTGTAAAACGGCGATGATCCCCAGTTTTTTCATGCGAGCAATATCTTCTTTGTCTGCAAGTTGGATGTGCGTAATTTTGTGACGTAATCCTTCTGTACCATTTTCTTTTTGTGCAGATTCTAATGCATTCAACGTCTTTTTCAATGCGCCGTCGCCAATTACGTGAATGTGCATTTGGATGCCTTTTGCGTCTAGTTTTTTCACCATATCAGAATAGGCATCATCTTCCCAAATTGAAAATCCTTTATAGCCGTGTTGGTGTGTATAATCTTCTTGTAGCAGTGCCGTACCACCTTCAATTACACCGTCATCAAGTAGTTTTACGCCATTAAATTTTACTTTTGTGCCTTTCAACTTCTCTTTTAAGCTTTCGATTTCCTCAATCCGCTCAGGTGGATCACTTGGAAAAATAACGAAACTCAAGTAGTGAGTCACATTTAACTTGTTTTCTTTCTCCAAATCAAGTAAACCTTGAACAATCGCTTCCACATTATAAATAAGGATGTTATTTACTTGTGTAACTCCTCGCGTTGCTGCCATTTTGTCGTACTGAATAATACTTTCTTTCATCTGTTCATTGCTGAACGTTGGCAATTTCTTAAGTGCTTCCCACGCCGCTGTTTCGTATAAAATACCGTTTGGCTCTCCGTTTTCTAAGCGACCAATTTTACCACCAGCTGGGTCTTTACTATCTTTATCAATTAATCCTGCCATTTCAAGCGCAACACTATTCAACCATAACGTATGACGGTCTTCCGCAATTAAAACAACTGGACGTTTATTTTCAATTTTATCTAATTCACTTCTTGGGTTTTCAACATTTTCAATGTATGGACTTATCCACCCCGCTCCGAAAATAGCTTCTGCTTCTGTTTGTGTTTTCATATAAGTCTTTAAAATCTCTTTGTAATCCTCTAGATTTTCACCTACACTCATATCCACTGCAAACATACGCTCAACTGTATTTCCAACATGCGTGTGACCGTCTACAAAACCTGGTACGACAGTATTTCCTTGTAAGTCTTGGATAACTGTATCCTTACCTTGCCACTTTTCAGAATCCTTTGTAGTTCCTGAGAAAACGATTTTTCCATTTTTCACGGCAATCGCTTCTACATTTGGCTGCAACTCATCCATTGTGTAGAAGTTTCCATTCGTAAAAATTTGTTCTGCTGTTTCTTCTTGTTTCGGTGCGCACGCAGTGACACCACCGATCATCATTCCTACGATTGTTAATGTAAACCACTTTTTGTTCAACTAACCTCTTCCCTTCTTAGGTGCAAATTCATAATTGTATACCGTCACCTGTTCATTCAATATACAATTATGAATTATAATACAAAATACTTCATTAGAAAAAGGTTTTGTTTTAATAATTAAAAAATTACTTCTATTCTGTAACGTATACAACGTAAAGAAGACGGTCTTGGTCTACTTCATAGCTATCAATTGTCCAATGTTTTTCTTTCGATAAAAATGTGTCACTTCCTAACAATACTGCCGCATGTTCTTGTGATGGACAAGGAGCAAAATGGAGCGCTTCAGAACTACCCGTAGCTTCATCTAACAAACGCACTTCAATACCGAGTTCATCATAAAAACGTGGATGCGCAATTGTCGTGCTTTCATCGTCTTTCACCACATAAATAATTACTGTGCTTTTTTCATAAGCCGTACTTTCAACTTCATACACGTTTTGATTGAACACAAAGAAATTCGCATCTCGTCGAACCATCGTTTCACCAAAATCACACAGTGGAATACGATATAGTTCGTTATAATTGGTCTCATCTACAAGTTCACGATATTTGATTGTCCATTGCATCGTCATACACCTACTTTTCATATTTTTTTACAATCCTATCATATCATCTCACAGTGTATGGTAAAATGTATTTCAAGAAGAAAGAAAGGATGATTTTGTTGCGAAAGAAAATTATACTCACTGCATCGGCATTAACTTTTTCATCGGTACTTGCAGGTTGTCAATCTCAGTCTCCTCCTCTAACATTTACTGAAGAAGAGTATGAAGAGCTTGTAAAAGAAAATGAAGAATCTGAGTGGCGCTCTTACCGAGACTATCCACCAGAAAATGTAGACTGTAATAACTGGGATTATGATGAAGAAGTAGAGACATGGATTTGTAGGGACCGTCGTAGTCCAAGTTTTGGTATGTGGTTTCTCGCCGGAGCATTTTTTAATTCAAAAGCCGGGCTAATAAATTCATCTAGTTACAAAAAATATAAAAGTTCCGCTGCGTACACCGTACCACGCTCATCACCAAGTAAAAATGTAAGTACTGGAACAAGTGGTATCGGCAGTGGTTCAAAACCATCAACAGGAAGCTAACACGTGAATAATAGCAAACACATAATAGATCGCAACAACTTTTTCTCTACAATCCCAAATTTTTGGCACGACTTATCCGGTGAACCGTACGCACTTTATGACACGTATTCGTTGTCAAACGAGAAAATTACTGAACTACGCATTGCTTCAAAAAAAATTGGCGAAGTCTTTGATTTCACTGCACAAATACTACGCCAGCTACCTGTTCATTCTCTTAAAGAGCTTGGCATTCCAGAATCACTACTGCATTGGATACAGGTAAAACATCTCCCGTTCGAAGGTGTCATTCGTCGACTGGACTTGTCCTATCACGCTGGTGAGTGGAAACTACTCGAAATGAATGCCGACACACCAACGTTCATCAAAGAGTGCTTTCATGTAAATAATAAATTATGTGAACATTTAGAAAAAAGTAGTCCGAACACTCTACAAGAAGAACTTTTAGCACAGATTTTAAATCAATCCATCGCACATGCATTACACGCTGTTCAAGAAAAAGGATGTGTCGTATTCTCTGCGCACGATTGTAACGAAGAAGATTGGCAAACCATTTCTT
>JBOFGC010000358.1:0-10678 GCA_051648945.1 Bacilli bacterium | reverse complement strand
CTCAATATACAAAATGAAGTTTATTACATTTTCCAAAACGTTAGAACAAAAAGATGACAAATGTACAACATAAAATTGTCACACTCAGACAAAGTACAATCTTATCTTTTGGGTAACGTGCTACGATCGGTGTATTTTGCCTTTGTTCCCTTTTCTCTATACCTTTTAGCATCCACTGATAATTGTTTGGTTCTACAAGTAAATGTTCCATCGTCGCTTTCGTCGTAGTAAATGTTCCCATCAGCATGCCATCTACTGTTTTTCTCATCCCATCAAAGCCACTTTGGCACGCGACGGATTGTCGTATTTGAGCAATTGTCGTAAACTGCGCAAATTTGGCACTCCCTTCGACAAGGTGAACAATTATCATTCCTATCGAAAAAAGATCATAACTTGCTTCTGCAGACCGTAGTCCAACTTTCCAATAGCCTCTGTCATAGCGTTCTGTATATTCCTTTATTACCCGACCAAACTGTGTAACGCCACCGACATCGATGAGGCGAACTTCATGGTTGAACGGGTGCACTACGATATTTTCTATTTTTATATCACCAAAGCAGTAGCCTGCATTATGTAACTGATCCATTTTTTTCAGTAATTTTAATGCGAAAAGTGGTATAATTCCCATCCCGTATTTCTTAACATAGAGAAGCGGACTTCCCCCTTCGATATAGGACATTACATAAAAGCTAAAGAAAACATGCCCCTTTTCATCTACGGCATCATCCATATGAAAAAAAGAAGGCCCTAGCGTATCGCCGACAGCCTTCTGTATCTTTTTTAACGCATTTACTTCTTCAATCATCTGAAAATAGTCTTTCCCTATTTTAAGTGCATAGCGAACGCCCTCGCAACCGACGAGATACACGTCGCCGTTCATTCCTGAGCCTATAAGGCGAAGAACGACGTATTTTTTCTTATGCCATTTTCCAAAAATGACGCTACCTAGTGATAAATTATGAACAACTTTCATCATATTCCTCAACATCTCTATATCTCGGTGTAAAGAATGACGTTACAATACGAAGCGCTGGTCCAGTAGGCGTCATCCCAACCGGAGACAGTTTGTCATTTAGTTGTGGCAACTGCGTAAAATCTGTTGTCCAATTTAATAAACAGTCGCAATCATTATATTTCCCAGGAAAAACATGCAGACTGTAACTATTGTTCCCCTGCCTAGAACGCATCGTCAAACCTAAGTCGTAGAGTGCTTCTTTCACCGTTTGCATTTTCCCTTTCATACTTGAACTACAGTCAACGAGAATCGCAAGTTTCAATCCGAGCGTTTCGGTTAGATCTTCCACAACTTCTAAAATCTCACTGCGTTTCTCAGGAGAAATATCAGTCCACGACGTATTTCCCCCCAGAATAGAACGTAATTCTTGGTGAACAACATTAGCAATTGTATGCGTCATTGCTTTTTGCGTAACCATTTGTACCGTTTGCTGCAGTTGTGTGATCGTCGTAAATTGGGCGACACCACCACCCGCATTTGCAATGTTTTGCACTTCTTGTATACTATTTTGCTGTTCTTCACTCTCTATAATGCCAATCACATTAACCGTTATGCCTTGTTCTTTTGCAAACAAAGCCATGTGTTCAGGCTGCACACCTTTATTCGAACAACCATCCGTTATGACGAGGATTTGTTTTAACTCGCTAACCATCGAATCCCTCCGTTTCTAGTTATTCCTCATCCTAGCCATAAACGAAATTTTCTATACAATTTAACCGTAGCGTAGTTGTTCTAATTCATAAATCGGAATCGGCTTCCAAACCGGAACGTTTTCTTGGAATTGAACGACAATGAGCGTCATGTCATCACGGGGATTGCCTTGTTGTTTCGCTAAAACGACATCGAGAATTTTATCGGACATACGCTGTGGCGATTCCGTTTTCAAACCACGTATGAGTTTCATTAACCATTCGTCTGCAAGATGCGACTCACATACCCCTTCATAAATGCCGTCTGTCATAAATATTAAATAATCGCCTGTTTGAAGCGTTTCTGAAATTACTTCAACATGCAAATCTTCTACAATTCCGATTGGCATCGAGTTGGATTCAATTTTCTTTACATAATTTCCTCTCTTTAAAAAGGTTGGACATGCCCCAACTTTAATGAAATTTGCACTGCCAATGTTCAAATCAATCATCGCTAAATCGACGGTCGCAAACATTTCTTCCTCCGTTCGTAAATTTAACATCGAATTAACAGTGAGAATCGCCGCTTCTTCGCCCATTCCCGTTTGTAGCATTGTATTTAATAGTTTCAACGTTTCCTGACTTTCATCCCATGCTCGTTGACCATTCCCCATGCCATCACTCAAAGCGAATACTTTTTGCGTATTTGTTAAGTCCGCAACACTATAATTGTCACCACTAACGAACCCACCACCACGCGCCATGCTACTCAACCCATAATCGACTTTAAATGCTTCTGTCGACCGAAACTTCACTTTGCAGTAGTCATAATGTGTGTGACCACACTCTTCTTTTTTTACAACTAATGTTTCTCCTACTAGTCCGCTCAATGCAGGCGCAATAATTAATTCTGCTATTTGTTCATTTTGGCAATGTGGCATCTGTATTTCGATGTCTAATGCACCTTTTGTGAAACTCGTAATATGCACAGACTCTAGCGCAATTCCTAGCGAAGAAATTGCTTCAATAATTTGTCGTTCTTCTCTTTCATATGCGACATATTCGACAGACATTTCCTCAACAAATTCATCGATAACTTTCGATAGTCCATGAAGTTGTTGAATAACGAGTCGGCGGTTTTCCGTTAGATGGCGCAAATATAACTTTTCTGCATTGCGACGAATATTAAATTCCCGTATGTTTTGCACGACGGGATCCATTTTCATACAGAACCCACGTAATTTCCGACGTATTGAACTGTTTTCTCGCAAGCGATTGTGCATAACTTCAATGCGCGTTTGACTAAAAATTTCCCTCGTATAATCGGCACGCTCTTCGGCCCAACAGTGTTTTCTTCTTTCACAATTCATGCACACAAGTGCGTGGGCTTGCTCTATATAATCCTCGTGGTCCTCTTCAACCGTTTTCACTTCAGGTAATAATCCGTATTTGTTAAAACTATTGGCAACTTCTTTAAATAGACTTGAAAATTTCCCCACACGCTCCGCTGTAATGTCTCGTAATTTTCTTACGTATTGTTCGTTTTGAAGGATTTCCTCATCACTAACACTTTGAACAGAAATAAACTTTGACTCTAAACGGTGTGGGGTAAACGTAAAGAGAAGGATTGCAATACAAGTTGCTAACGTAGAATCGAAAAGTTCAGCTCCATTGTTGGCATACATCCCAAAAAAGATTGTACCAACGAGTAGTCCAAATGACGTCCATAACTTTCCACCTTTTTTCATCATCCCTGCTAGTACACCACAAAAACCAAGCATGCCGATTTGGCCGAACAACGATAAGTCACCAAGACTTATTACACTCCCTAGAATTACACCGAATACCGCTGCGATGGTTGGCCCTCCAGAAAATGCGAGAATAATTGTTAAGTATCTCGCTGCAACATCAAGTAATGACACGTCAAGTACAACGATATTTTTCAACCCTAAAATTGTCGCACCGATGAGTAGTGTGGCACACACTAGCTCTTCAATGCGCAATACTTCGCCTTTACGATTTTCACTTAACAAATGAATGCTCTGCATGAAAATGACGACTAAGAAATAAGCTACACCTGCTTCAATAACGTACAAGCCTAGTAGAAGTGGTTGAATCGTACCTGTGGAGATAAAACCAATCACAACACTACTGAGCAATGAACTAATACTTACAAGTAAAGGGGCATACGCTTCATGACGACGGTCTTGTGTTAAGAACAGTTTTCGTAGAAGTAAAAAGAAAAGTACCGCCGTACCTAATTCTAAAAATTGCATAATATGAACAGACCAGCTTCCAGCAAGACACGCAACAAACGTAATAAAACTCATTTCTCTTTTCCAGAAAAAAACGGTAACAAAAAACGGTAGCGCAAACGGCAATAGCTCTCCGATTACTTCGGCTCGTCCCAACAATAACGCAATACAAAAATAAAAAAGATGATTACTACTAATCTGACTTCGAACTCCTTGTACAACAGCACCTAACGCTTCTTCATCAAAAAAACCGCCCATAATTTGTTTGCCATAAAAATTTTTATTTACAGTTGTTGTCATTCTTTCCACCTTCTCTGCATATATTTATTCCATCTCTAGTTATACATTGTTTTTCATGCAATTTTTGTCTATCGATAGGGTCTGTTTCTAGTTTTTTTTCGTCAAAATTTTAATGAATCTCCCTAAATACACGGTATACTGACAAATGTTTTCCCAAATCTTTCCTAACCGACAAAGTTAGCATAAAAAAAACGAATCTCACAATGTGAGATTCGTTTTTTTTATCCGCGTCGGCCGCCACGACCGCCACGTTTTGATTCTGTATGTCGCTTAAGTGAAGTCAAACGGTCTTCACTATCTTTTAAGAACTTATTCATCTTTTGATCAAACGTTTCTTGTGGTTTCTCAACGTTTCTAGGATTTGAGCGATTTGGGCGTTGTTGACGCTGTGGTTTTGGAGCATCTGTCGCTTGTTTAATCGACAACCCAATTTTCCCATCTTTCTCTACACTCAATACTTTAACTTCTACTTCGTCACCAACTTTTAGATGGTCATTAATGTCTTTCACATAATTCCCTGCGACTTCACTAATGTGTACCAGACCTACAGTACTTTCTGGCAACTCTACGAACGCCCCAAACTTTGTGATTCCTGTTACTTTCCCGCGCAACTTGCTGCCTACTTCAATTGACATAAAAACAATGCTCCTCCTTGAATACTTAAATGTCGAACGACAAATTAAACTACTTGCAATAATTATAGCGAAGTAAAAAAAATAATGTCAACTACTCTTCACTTTTCTCTACAAAAATAATTTCTCCGTCCTTTGAAAAGTAATACTTTTCTCTCGCCAATTCCACAATATATGCTTCATCGTTCAGACGGGTAATTTCATAATTGAGTTCTTTTTTTGCTTCTTCAAGCTTCTTTATTTCTTTATTCATTTTTTCTACTTCGGCTTGCTTATCATCTGCCACATCACTCTGTTTAGAAATACCAAATCCAAGCCCTACAGTAAGTATAGCAAAACCTGCACACATAATAATCATTCTACCAATAAATTTCTTCTTATATGCTGTATACGCTTCTGTGTTTTTGTTATTGTTCATCACAGTTTCTCCTAAACAAGAAAAGTCAAGCTTCAGATGGCTTGACAACTATTTTCGATATTCTTATTATATATCCTTTTTCTCTTTTATAAATAGCTCAATAAGTTTTTTCTTGAAAATTTGATACTTTTGATGCACTTTCTGCACATTATTTGTAACTTTTTCTTTAAAACGTTGTGGAATCCAAAACGTTAAGGACATAAGAACAAGACGTAGAATAAAAAATAGCACATTTTTAATGGATATGACAAGCGTTCCTACGATACCAAGAAGTAGCGATAGAATACTTTTTAATAAACGCCATATCCATAGCACGGGCTGTACAATACATACATTACACAACACCCGTAAAATTCGCATTAACTTTCCTACTACGACGATACCATGTTCGAAAATAATCATAAAATAGGTAGCAAGCAATGCTTTGTATGTAGCGAATCCTAAAAAAAGTGCTAGGAAAATGTAGAGATGTAAGTCACCATGATTGGTTTGCAATAGAAAATAAAAAATGGTTACGCACTGCAAAAACCAAAATGCGATATCTGTCGCAAATACGACCCACTTGTTGCGCATTTTTCTTTGTAACAAACGTTGATAGCCATCAAGAGTCATTCCGACACACGCCCCCATACCAATCATCGAAAGGAGCGTGTAAAATTGAACAGAAAGCGTCATTTAAATAGCTTCCCCAGTATTCCTTTAGACTTTTGCGTCGGTCCTTCGTCTAAATAGGTCATTCCGGTAATCTTTCCTTTTATCGAGACAATCCCTTGATCAACGTCTAAATTGTTCATTTGCAAATTATACCCTTTAATGACCATATATCCCATGACTGTTTCGAGTAAGAACTCTTCGCTATCAAAGCTATCTACTTGTTTCACACCTGTAATATCTACAGTCTTTCTTCCCTGCATGTTTACGTCGTGTGATTTTCCGCTACTTCGCTCTGATGTATAGCCAAACATCTCATTTGCCACTATACTCACTCCTTCATATGCTATTACTTCACTATATGAAGGACGAGCTTATTTATTCCTCAAAATCTTCTTTTACTTCGCGCTTTTGGTCAACTAAAATTTCATACATTTCTTTTGCGTCTTCTTTTTTTGCATGCTCTGCAACCGTTGTTACGCGTACAACAAAATCACGATTGCCAAAAGCAATCCCCATCTCGTCGCCAACCGCAACATCATAACTTGCTTTCACCGTTTGGCCATTCACTTGTACACGCCCTTGGTCGCACACTTCTTTCGCGACGGTACGGCGCTTAATAATGCGGCTTACTTTTAAATATTTATCGAGTCTCATCGGTTTTCTCCTTTTGCTTTGTCCCAAAATTCATCGAGCTCTTCAAGTGTAAATTCATTCCACGCTTTCTTACTATTTTTCACTTGTTTCTCGACGAACAAAAAGCGGTTTTTAAATTTAGTATTTGTTCGATGCACTGCTATTTCACTATCTATTTTATAAAAGCGCGCGACATTTACGAGGGCGAAGAAAAGATCACCGAGTTCTTGTTCCATCGCTTGTTGTTCACCGTTCATTACTGCTTCTTTAAACTCTGCCATTTCTTCCATAACTTTGTCCCATATTGGTGCGATTTCACTCCAATCAAAGCCCACTTTTGCTGCTTCTCTTTGGATTTTTTCCGCTTGGACTAGTTGCGGTGCACTTTGATTTAACGTAGCAAACATTTCACTCTGTTCCGTATTTTTTTCTTGTGCTTTAATTTCTGACCAGCGTACTTTTACTTGGTCTTCTGTCTCATACTTTTCATTACCAAACACATGAGGATGACGTCGAATCATTTTCTCATGCAATGTACGAATCACATCAAATACCGAAAACTCCTCGTTTTCTTGCGCAATTTGAGCATGTAGTAGTACTTGGAGAAGTACGTCACCGAGTTCTTCTTCGAGAGCAAAACTATCTTCTTCCTCAATCGCTTCGCACACTTCGTATGATTCTTCGATTAAATATTTACGTAAACTTTCGTGTGTCTGTTTCATGTCCCACGGGCAACCATTTGGTCCACGTAACGCTGCAATCGTATCCACGAGTTGAACAAACATACTCAACTGGTCTTCACGTTGGTGTGCTTTTGGTACATAAAGTGTACCTAAATTATCCACACCCGCTCTATGGTCAATCTCAGATAGTGGCATTGCTGATACTTTTTCTGATTTCGTTCCTGCACCAGAAACATAATAAACCTCATAATCGTCGGGATAGATTGTTAATAACATTAATTTCACTTCTGAAGCCACAAACTGGTCATATACCTGACAAATGAACAGATGGTGATTGCTTTGAAGTTGGTGTAGGTGTAAGTCGGTACCATCGAGCAAACAAAATCCTTCGACAGGATCAAATTTAAGTGCTCTAAACATTTCATCGATGAAGCTACCGCCACCATGAATTTCTACGTCATATTTCCCGCAGGCTTTTGCTTCGAGTAAATATTGTACTGTTTGCTCTGCAACAAGCGGATGACCTGGCACTGCATATAAAATCTCACCTTCTTGTTCGACAAGATTGCCTAATTCTTCAACGATTGCTCTGTATACATCATTAAATTCTGAAGATTGTTCATACATTTCATCAAAACTTATAATTTCTATAGGAAAATCTAGTTCTGCAAAGAGTGGGTGTTCTTTCGTCCGCACATAACATCGCGCTGTGTTTTGTAGCATACGATACACACCGACACTCATTTGTTCTAAATTTCCTGCACCTAATCCGATGACATGAATTTTTTTCATTTTTTCACCCATTTTCCTAAAATTGTCCGAAATGGTAACAACTCTATATGTTCTTTTTCTAATAATTTTGTACGAACTGCGCAACCGAGAAATAAGAGTGCGCCCAAACTACATTGGACAAGCAGTTCAACGCCTAATACGCCTCTATTTTGACTGTGTAGAGATTGCATCATAAATCCTTGTACTATTTTAACACCGAACCACATACTCAACAAATGCAACACCAATAGCAACCCTTTTCCTTGAAAAAAAGATAGACCTAAGTGACGATGAAGAGATCGATACACACAAAAGGCAATTAGTGCATACGCAAGTACATTGCTTAAGGCTGCACTCTCCGCACTGAAAACCGATGCAAAAATAACCATAAGGACGATTTTCCCAAGCAAACCGATGATGACATTTCGACATGCTTCATACGACCGATGTAAACTATGTAACACCGCTGTTCCTGTAAGAATATACCCTAAAAAGATGACCGATGCACAATTTATGAGTAATACATTCGTTCCAACAGCATCTTCATACAACACAATATTTAAGATTTTTATTACGGCCATTAAACCAATTCCAGCAGCACTACTCGAAACAACACTTACCCACATCACCGCTTTTACTTGTTGGCGCAAGCGTTCGTGTTGTTTTGCTTGAAGCATTTGCACAACCATTGGAATGACCGCAATTGCTAATGCTGAACCGACCACTCCGCCTAATTGTAAAATAGGTTGCGCTCGGTCGTACACGCCTTTTGATAATTGGGCACTTTCAATTGCGACAGCATTTGATAAAAAGTCGACATACAATAAACTATCAACAAATTGAAACAGCACAATGACTAGACTGCTAATTGCAATGCTCACACCGTCTGTTGCTAAATGCTTTATTCCTTGCCACATTTTTTTCATGTTGAGCGCTTTTAGTGAACGAAACATCGTCATATACATGTAATTACGCATTCTTCGCACATAGAGTATCGAACAAATAAGTGCTAGCACAGATCCAAACATTGCCAAAAATCCTAATGTATAAACAGAAAATGATTGCCAAAAATAAAGCAGGGAAATAAAAAGAATGCTACCAACACGAATCATTTGTTCAATGACATTCCCTTTGGCGAGTAACATCGCTTCCCCTTCGGATTGTAGTATGCCTCGGTAAAAAACGTTGGGACTCATTAAGAGATACGTGATTGCTATAAGTTTCAACGATGGCGCAAATTGAATAGAACCGAGCTGAACTGCAATTTGTTCAGCAAATGTAAAAAGAAGAAAAAAACTTACCACACTAAAGAGCAGAACGCCGAGCAAAACCGCTGCTTGTTCTGTTTCATGTTCTTTGTGTCTTTTCGTCGCATACAACCGTGATAATAACATCGGGAATGCGTTCGATGCTAAGATGCCAAATGTGGCATAAAAAGGATAGAGTTGTTGATACACATACATTCCGTAGTCGCCGGTAATGTTTTGATATGGAATGCGATAGACGGCACTTAAAATTTTCACTAAAAACGCTGCAATCGTTAAAATTGCTGCACCTTGAACGAATTTATTTCGATTATTGTTCTGCATTGTCTATCCCACCTTTTTATGAATTCGTCTCTCTTCTTATCATACATCAGAATAACAGTTGATAACGTCGAAATTTGTATTCGTAACAATTTTAAGCGTTTCTGAAATCAATAATTGAAAAAGGACAATCGAATATTTTCGATTGTCCTCATCGCTTTTTTAATAATGTTAATTTTGCATTTGTCTCGCTAAAAAATAGGCTGCAGTCTCTGCGGATTTTTGTTCCACTTCGCCTATTGGTTTGTCTTTTTCAATAATGACAACAGAGCCAATCGGGTCTCCGCTTGCAACGATTGGTGAAATTGCGTAGTGTAAAAATACATCTGTCTGTCCTTCAATCATTTCTACATTCGTATCAGAAGTAATAACAACGGTTTGACGATTAGTAATCGCCTCTTCGATAACAGGTGTAATATGCTTGGACAAATAGTCTTTTTTAGATAATCCACTTACTGCAATAATCATATCTCTATCTGTAATAAATACTGGTTTTCCTAAGCTGTCATACAGCGCATCACAATATTCTTTAGCAAAATCACCAAGCTCATGAATCGGTGAGTATTTTTTTAGTACAACCTCACCTTCACGATCAACAAAAATTTCTAGAGGGTCTCCTTCACGAATGCGTAGTGTTCGACGAATCTCTTTCGGTATAACCACGCGTCCCAAATCATCAATGCGACGTACAATTCCTGTTGCTTTCATCTGATGTTGCCTCCATTCTTAGTTGCAATTTCATAGAAACATTAACCTATGAACTCTAATGATGTGATGGGTAATTACTTACAGATAGTATACGATTTGCCTACTGTTCTATACTTCGTGGAATTAAATTTTTTGTGCATTTTCTATGAAAACTAGTGTAATTTGGTCGCGGGCGTTTGTTTTGTGTTTGGTCAGGCTGCGTCAGGGACCTTCGCTTTCCTGTGGGGCAGCCGTATGCCTCCTCGTCGCGAAAAAGCTGCTCCTGCGGGGTCATACTTGGCTACCTGTCCCACGGGAGTCTCCGGTCCCTGACTCCGCCTTCCCTTGCGGGGAATTGACCACGCGTTAAACCTTTTCATCTATGGGTTGTGAAAAGGGAAACGCTCGGGTTTAT
>JBOFGC010000357.1:0-7188 GCA_051648945.1 Bacilli bacterium | reverse complement strand
CATTCCAAATGAGATGTTGATGCAACAAGTTCAGTGTGAGTTTCTTGTACAAGAATATGGTATGCCCTTTTTTAGTGAACTACAAGATGCAATGAAGAAAGCGGGTGTAGATTTCACTTCCCATGGTGTTTTACCGGTGCATCCTTGGCAATTTGAGACACTCTCACTAAAAGGAAATCCATTATTTCTCTACCTTGGAAAAATAGGTCCGTATTATGGGGCGACACAAAGCCTCCGCACACTCTTTCCAAACTGTAAAAGTCGGTCATTTTTGAAAGTGCCATTAAGTGTGCAGTTAACATCATCTGTTCGCACATTAGAACCGATTGCACTTTGTATTGCGCCACATCTTAGTTTATGGCTAGAAAAAATCATAGAAACAGACCGCTATTTAAAAAATTGTAATCTTCGTATTTTGAAAGAGTTTGCGTCGATAGCACTAAGACCAGAAGATACCGAGGGATTTGGCAATCAACTGGGCGCTTTGTGGCGTGAACAGGTGGATAAAAATCAACATACTCTTCCATTTAACGCCTTACTCATTGAAGAGGAAAACGGTATGACATTTCTTTCTCAATGTCTAGAAAAGTATGAATGTGAAGAGTGGGTGACACAATTTGTAGCAGTTTGTGTACTTCCGATTCTTCATCTTGCGCTTGTTCATGAAATTGGCGTAGAAGCGCATGCACAAAACATTCTCCTTACTTTTGAAGATGGATGGCCGAGTGGTGCGATTTTACGTGATTTTAACGAGAGTGTAGAGTGTACGACAGATACGGTTGCGAATAAAGCATTATATATGTGGATTGAGGAGAATTATCCGTCCTATTTTGAACTACCTGTTTCAAAGCAATATTTTGTAGCAAGTAAAAAGGAAGTGATACAGTTGGTTATTGACTGTCTTTTTGTGTATGCATGCAATGAATTGGCATATATTGTGCATAAAACAGTCGGTTTTCCACATCATCAGTTTTGGCAAATCATTCAGAAAGAAATAGGGAAGCATTTTCAAATGAATGGTTTAGAAAAAGAAATGCTTTCATCGCAGTTGTTTGGCGAAAAGTTTAATGCGGAATCGCTATTTAAAAATACGTTAGAACGACATCGGAAAAATGAATACGTTCATACGGTAAAAACACCGTGGAAAATGTGAGGATAGTATGAAAATCTATGTTGATAATCTTGAAATTCATGCGGAACAGTATAGAGAACGTAGTGCGTCTTTGAAAATGTTTTGTATAGATGTACTGCAGCGACATGATCTGCTCGGTGTGGTTGTCGACGAACCGCTTGATTGGGTCATTTTGTTACACCTTGCAGAACAAGCAGAATTAACCATTGTCCCTTTTTCAAAAGATGAAAAAAATGAAAGTATACTTGAAAAATGTAAGGAATTGGGCTGTGCGATGTTGTTTGTCAATTTGGATAACATGCACCGCTTTACAGATCAACCTTCTCAACGCAATTGTGCAGGTATCCTCTTTTCGAGCTCCGGTACGACAGGAAAACCAAAATCAATTTTCCGAGCTTGGGAAGATATTAGGAAAGAAGTTTGTGATTATCAACAGAAAGTTGGTCCTATGCTACCAAAAACGCGTATTCTCGCATGTTCGATTGCCCATTCATTTGGGGCGATAAGTGGGATTCTTTGTGGAAAAGCGAACAATCAAACTCTCGTTCTTTTCCGATATTCTTCGATACGTGAACTAATGGATAGCATCCTTACGTTTCCAAATCATGCATTATTTATCACACCAGTTCAACTGCGTATTTTAGAAAAGGTAGCACCTACAACAAGTGCTTTTCACGTTGTAGTGAGTTCAGGTATGGTAATGAGTCGCTCTCTTTTTGAATGGGTGAAACAAAATACACATCACCTCATGCAACAGTATGGATGCACTGAAGTTGGCTGTATAAGTGTGGCAACTAAGGTGACCGACCCACAACAAATCGGCACGTTTCTTCCAACCATTGCAAAGCGAGCTGTTATTGAGAATCATATTTTAAAAGTAAAGCAAAATAAGGAAATTATTGTTACGCATGATATTGTAACCATTGACGAAAATGGAGAGTTGTATTTGCAAGGCAGAGCAAATGATGTGATAAATCGAGGTGGATTTAAGATAGCACCGTCTGTTATTGAGTCCGTGATTGAATTGCATCCTGCCATCCATGAAGTCGTCGTATTTTCGGTGAATACTAGAGAAGAAGTTTGTATTGTTGCCTATGTTGTTCTAAGTGAGGATATCACCGAACAGCGTTTGCATGAATGGTGCAGTGAACGGTTACAATCCTATCAACTTCCAAATCAGTACATACCGGTCCGGCAAATTCCTACCATGCCAAGTGGGAAAATAAGTCGAAAGTTTTTGGAGGAACACTACAATGAACAATCGTGAAGTATTGATTGTACTCAAAGACATCCTAATGAAAAAAATGTGCATTCCGAGAGTCCAACAAATAGCCGAGGATGCCTATTTAGAAAAAGACTTGTTTTTTGATTCCATAATGATAATGGAATTTGTGGCACATATTGAACTACATTTCGCAATTGAACTAAACAGAGAGACACTATCAACCTTTCGAACATACACACTTTTAGATTGTGTAACGTGCATACAAAAATCAATAGGATAGCGTAGAAACAAGAGTTTCACACGTGTTTGCACATCAATCTTAAAAAGAACGAGGAAAAAGCAATGATCAAAGTACACTGTTTTGTGAGTTGTGTTTGTGAACATTTGAAACAAATACCATCTCTCGATCATCGCCCCTTTTATTTTGGGGTATGGGATGCTGATTTAGATTGGAATGAAAAGTATGGCATTCGTTATCACATACCAAACGAAAATCACGAATTTTTTCGCATATGGTATGAACAGATTTATGGAACAACACTTCATGTGTGGTACGACAATGGTCGAAGTAAAGAAGAGAATTATCACAAGCTAGAAACGCTTTTATATAATAAAAAGGGCTCTGAACTGTTAATGGTAATGATTGACCTTTCCTATTTGCCAACTCGAGAAAATAAGTTTTATTTAGAAAGCTTTCCACACTACGTTCTTCTTGAAAAAAGTGAAGACGCGTCGCAATTTAAAATCCATGATCCAGATTTTCGTTGGGATGGAACCGTTTCAATTCGTTCTTTCAAAGAAGCCTTTTTTGCAGAAAACGTGAGTGGTGGCATACTGTTCGATGTGGCAAACTGCCAAGCACCCACTTCGGATATGATTGCTGCGTATTTTCGTAGTTGTATGAAAAAAGATGAATTTCCTTTTCTTTCAGCGATTGAAAAAACCATTCAACATCATCTAGAAATAGACGAAGACAAAGGGGAATTGTTGTCAAAGCTAGCGCAAATTCCTGTCATTGCGATTCGGAAGTTTGCGTATGAACATGCTTTCGCATATTTTGTTGAAAAAAACACCTGCTCTGCTGCCTATTTTCACCAGTGGACGGATGAAGTGGAGTTACTCGTTGATGGATTAAAGAATGTATATCGTTTCGTACTTAAATATACAATCTCAGGAGACATTACGCATTTGAGTCAATGTCGCAAATTACTTGCAGCACTCTACGAAAAGGAACAAGCAATTAAGAATGAACTGCTTATACTTTTTGAACAGTGGATTCAGATGGAGTAGAAAGGGGAAAAGATGAAATTATCGCTATGCAGTATTAGTTTTCGCCACACATTATGTGAGTTGAGATGTCTTATTGATTGGTGTGCAAGTGTGGGCATTGAGGGCATCGAACTTTGGGGACCACATGCTATGGTTTCGGATGAAGAAATTTCTCGTGGTCGATGTTATGCTGCACAAAATCACGTAAAACTAACACTGATTAGTAGTTATCTATCATTTCATCAACCTCTAGATGATATGATCCGAGAAATGCATGCATTATGTATTTGTGCGCAAAAATGGGGCGTTTTGGCGGTTCGTCTATTTGCCAATGATGTGGGCTCAAATTCCATTCAGAAAGAAGCGTATATCGAAAGTGTAAAGCGATTGAAAATACTATGTAGTATTGGAGCGAACTATAATGTTGAGATACTTATTGAAACACATCCTTCAACATTAGCAGATAGCACAGAAGCAACGATTACGCTGTTGCAGGACGTTGATCATGAAGCGTTAAAAATAAATTTTGACGTGTTACATATTTGGGAAGCTCAAAATGATATATACGAATCATGGCGCACATTACAACCATTTGTTGCAAATGTTCATTTGAAAAATATCGGAGATCCGGTTGATTTTTCGGTGTTTCATCCTACAAACATTTATTCACCAAATAGTCAGCGTTCAAATATCGTCGGTTTATTCGAAGGAAATATTGATTACACGTCCTTTCTAAAAAAAATCAAGGATAAAGATCATCTCTATTTCGGTTTAGAATGGTTTGGTAAAGAACCTTATAAACATATCTATAGAGATAGTGAAGAAGTGAAACGGCTGTTCGGAGAGGGGGAAAAGCAATGATTTCATCGGAAAAATTAAGTATTTCCTATAATAAAAATCCAATCATCGAAAACTTAAGTTTATCGATTGAAATGGGGAAAATTACGACGATTATTGGACCGAATGGCTGTGGGAAGTCTACACTACTAAAAACGTTAGCACGATTACTGCAACCAAATGCTGGAGAAGTCTTACTCGATCATCTCAATATTACATCGATGAAAAGTAAAGAAGTAGCTCGGAAAATTGCGATCCTGTCGCAGTTCCGGGAACAAACAGAAGGTGTAACTGTGCAAGAACTCGTATCCTATGGTCGTTTTCCATATCAAAAAACATTCCAACGATTAAATGATAAAGATAAAGCTGCAATTTCCTGGGCAATACGTGCAACGCAGTTAGAAGGAATGGAGAATCAGTTGTTGCAACAATTATCGGGTGGTCAGTTACAACGTGCTTGGATTGCTCTTGCACTTGCGCAAGAAACACCGATTATTTTTCTTGATGAACCGACGACATATTTAGACATTCCCCATCAGTTAGAAATTCTTTATTTGCTGCGAAAACTCAATGTTGAAAAACAAAAAACAATCGTCATGGTGTTACATGATATTAATTTGGCGGCACGTTTTTCAGATCAGATCATTGCTATGAAAAAAGGGGAAATCATAAGTAAAGGTACGGTAACACATGTGCTTACGAAAAAAACACTTGCCGATGTCTTTTCCGTTTCTGCAGAAATTACCTACGATCCAATTTCAAAAGTACCGAGTACGATTGCCTTTGATTTGTTGAACAATACCCAAAATGAAAAATTCAGTCAAAATGTGGTACGATAAGTAAAAACAAAAGGAATAAACAAATGTCGATACAAGCACTTTATACAACTTTTGGAGAACCAACGAAAGTGATTTCCCTTAATCAGTCGCATCCAAACGCATTGAAAAAAAATCAGGTACGCGTGAAAATGATTGGTGCACCGATTAACCCATCAGATTGGATTCCTATGACAGGTGCATATGCGCATCGCATCACTTTACCTCAAGTTGCAGGTTATGAAGGGGTAGGAATTGTTGAGGAAATTGGGGCTGATGTTTCTCCAGCATTACTTGGAGTACGCGTTTTACCATTGCGAGGAGAGGGAACATGGCAAACGCATGTTGTTTGCGAATCGAAATGGTGTGTGCTCGTTCCCGATTATATAACGGACGAATCAGCAGCTCAAATGTACATTAATCCATGCACTGCCTACTATTTAGTTACAAAAACGTTTGCATTAAAAAGTGGTGACGTACTTGTCGTAAATGGAGGAGCGAGTTCTCTCAATACGATTTTTGCTCAGTTGGCACAATATCTGGGTTATACGCTAATTATTCGCTGTCGCACCGTCGCAAATGCAAAGCATTTAGTAAATGAAAATGTCATTCTTACAGATGACTTTGATGAGAGCACTCGCGCATATCTTCATGGATTATCAGGTAAGATTACAGCTGTCGATCTCGTTGGTGGAAAGTCTGGTGTTAGGATGGCGCGTTTATTGCCTGAAAAAACCCATTTTGTTTGTGTGGGATTGCTTTCTGGCCAACCAGTGAATTGGTTAGAAAGTGCACCTCATTTACAGATTGGATTATTTCATCTGCGTCAAGCGAATGCAACGATGAGTAAGGAAACATGGGATGAAATGTTTCGGGTACTATTTGAACTACAAGAAAAAGGGATTTTAAAAGTACCTTCTCTAAAAAAACATGTGCCAATAGTTGACGTTAAAAATGCTCTACATGAAGCAATGAAACATAAGGGAAAGATATATCTTACAATTTAAGGAACCGACCAACCCAAGCGTTAATGGGCGGGTTCTTGTTTTTCTGATTCAAGTTTAAGACTCACTAAAAAAGCTTTGAAACTTTTGTGTTACAAAAATATTACAAAAATTACGAAACTTGTTGCGTTTCTGTAATTAAGGTAATATAATTAGTGTATAAACACGAAAGGGTGAAAAAATTATGTTTTTAGGTTATCCACTTCCAAATTTAGTTACTGTGTATGTAGCCAATTATACGGATACTACACTACATGCAGTTGATTTTATTGTTGCAAACGAAACGGTTCAAGGAGCAAGTCTAAAAAACATCAAGAGTAACTCAAACAAAATTTCAGGTATAAGTACACTTCACATTACGGCACCAACATTCATCGCAATTTCTATTGAAAATAGTGAACCGATTGAAATTGCCTCAAATGTGGCAAGAAGTGATGTATTTACGTTGAAAGTATACGTAACGAAGGACGAAAAAGGTAATTTTGTGTGTCGCACAGAAGTTGATAAATATAACGAAGATAAAATAGAAATATAGAAAAAATGTGCTGTTCATTAATAGGAACAGCGCATTTTTTTTTTTGTGTTTTTTAGAAATAAGGTAGTTTCTCACATATACAGAAACATAAGCAAGCACTCTTGCATATAAATGAAATGACTTTTTATTTTCAGGAGGAAATTTTAAATGACATATTTCAATGCTTCAAATCAAGACTGTTTGCCGCAAGCGTGTACACATACGACAGATGGATTTTGTTCAATCTGCCCTCCAGGACCTGTTGGACCGCGTGGATTGACGGGGGAAACAGGAAGCAGTGGAACGACAGGTTCAACAGGAAGCACAGGAGCAACAGGGCCGACTGGTGCAACTGTAGGTGAAACGGGTAGTACAGGGACGACGGGTGTAAC
>JBOFGC010000356.1:0-8167 GCA_051648945.1 Bacilli bacterium | reverse complement strand
AACCTATGCACTAGCGAGCAACACGGTGTGTGCATTACTCGGACGCATTGAACAAAATTTACATAGTGAAGTGTTGCGTACGGTGGGTCCGAACGTACGAAATGGTCGCCCAACCGCGCAATCGATGTACAGAGAAATTCAATCACCGCAACACCAATTTTGGGGTGAGCGCAAAATGATTAGTTATAATACAATGCATAACGGTTGGTTGAAAGGTCAACTCGCGAATTTAGCGATGAAACTTGCCGATTCGGACATACAAGCAGAAGGAAGTGCAGGTCTTCTTGCGGCAATTTTGAAGGTGATTCGGTGTGAAAATCTAAAAAATGTGCAGCCATTTTACGGCACATGCCCATTAAAAGATGTACGCTACATTGCATTAAATAAAAGTTTAGAGCAACTTCGTACTTCATTAGATAGAGCAGACGTTCCCCAATCAAGTTATCGCTTTAAAAAGACGTGGAAGTTGTATGAGTACTACAGTTTGTTTCAAATTATCGATGTTTTTTTAAGAGCAGGTTACGTATGCGTGCAACAACCAAAAACACATACACTACACCATATTCGCTCAGAAGGTATACAAGAAAAATCAGCGTTTGTTTTCGTGAAAGATGGACAAAAAATCGAGATTCACTATGAAAAAGACTTACCAACATCACTTTATCACGCCCAATCACTAAACGAGCACATTTATGCGCTAGGTCTGCATAAGAAGCCCGATTTCCGCATCGATTATTACGTGCAACAGCAAAACGAATGGGTATTTCAAAAATGTAGAGTAGTAGATGCAAAGTTTCGTAAGCTTTCTAATATCAAAAATGAACAACGGGTTACGACAGCACAACGCCAGCTATTCAGTTACTGGCAAATCGCGCATCGCGACGCTGACCGTCCAGTTGTTTCTGATGTCATCTGTTTGTACGCAAATGACGGCATCGATAATACAATCGAACGTGAACAAACGATTGTCTATTTGAAATTGTTTCCTGATATGGAGAATGAAACGGATAGCGGAGCAGTGCAGTTAAGTTCGTTGTTGGTGGATTAGGATTACCCCCAGTATTGGGGGTTTTTTGATAGAGAGAATAGTTGAAACGTGCTGGGAAAGGATTTGTTAATGAGTTAGAAAGTATGTCCGGAAGAGATGTTCTAGTTCCCGGAAGCGAGTGGTTAGTTCCCGGAAGCGAAGTGCTAGTTCCCGGAAGCGAAGTGCTAGTTCCCGGAAGCGATGTTCTAGTTCCCGGAAGCGATGTTCTAGTTCCCGGAAGCGAAGTGCTAGTTCCCGGAAGAGATGTTCTAGTTCCCGGAAGCGAGAAGCTAGTTCCCGAAAGCGAGAGTTTAGTTCCCGAAAGAGAAGTGCTAGTTCCCGAAAGCGAGAGTTTAGTTCCCGAAAGCGGTGTGCCAGCCTACTGCAGCTAACGCATTTTTCCTTTAACTCCTTCATGTTCGGTTGGGCGATGCTAGCTTCAATGTCTATGAAGAATGTAATTTCAATTTCCTTCTATTTAATTACACATACAGAAACAGCTTGTTCAAGTGGTGTTTCATTTGATGGTGGAGGAACGGGAGAAAGTGTTACTGGGACAATTGTTAATTTTGAGTTCTACATAAAGAATGCACCTGCTAAATTTGATATAGTTATCATACTAAGGAGCGCAAAATAAAAATATGCGTATTTTGAATTCAGGCTTACGTTACAAATCCCATAAAAAGCGAAGAAACATAATCACCCTGTTCGTCGCTCTTCGATGATATTCTCAATTTCTATACGAATTTCATCAATTACTTCATCAAAATCATCTAAATGGCGTACTTTTTCTAAATTGTAATCTCTTAATAATTTGTTCACACTACGCTGTATTTTTTTGTATTGTTCTTTGTTTTCTTTGATTTGTGCAAACCAGAAGTATTGTTCGAGTATTTCGATGTTGCGCTTTTGGCGCTTTCGCTTTGAGAAGTAGGAGAAAAAATCAAGAATAAGAAATAATGCATCTAACATAATCCACCTCGTTTTTTAAATTATCTTAATTTTAACACAATTCATCTCTGATTGTATTTTCATTTTGTTATAATATGGCTGTAGAGAAACAAAATAGTGTAGCAGTGCTTCCGGTATTATCAAAAAATATCATTTCTTATACTTCTTTGAATTCAAGACGCCCGCCAATGTAATTACTCCCAATCGTAGAATAACAAATTCCAAAATTTAAATAGAAAGGTAATGAAAATGAAAAGTTTATTTTTCACCCGTTTCTTTACAATGTGCAAAGTTATTCCTACTCGCTGAAATTACAGGGGGGATGTTTTTTTGGTCCATGTTTTTGGCGATTATGGGAGAAATTGTTCTCGCGAGGATCGCATTCGCTTTGTTTTTTGCCGGAATTATTTTAATTGTCGCAAGGTTTTGTTATACAATTTGGTATTTTAGAAGAAATGAAAGTATAGAATCGGTGTATCCTGTAGCACCACTTTGGGTGGTACATTTATTTGCAGCGATACTAAGCGTATATAGTTGTTGGGTAGGTTGGATGTTTTTTTTCATTCTTGAAATGACAATCGCTCAGCCGCTAATGTATATCGGAGTTGGATTTCTGTTAACGACGGAAGCATACAAAAATATACTTATTTTTGTTCTAATCATCTCGTATATTTCAACATATAATTCATGCACGCGAATCTTAAGATAACAAAATATGTAATTTTAAGCGGTAATTGTATATACTAATATAGTAATATATACAAAAAAGGAGACACCATGAGACTGAAATATAATCTAACAGAAGAAATGTATCTAGAGCATTTGCTACTTTTCAACCGCAATTCAGAGGGTATGCAACAGCAAGTAAAGCGTGGAAGATTGTATACGCTATTATACGAAATTGGAATTATCGTTATTACATATTTTTTGTTGCCATTAAAATTTTGGATTCCTATTGCAATTGTTATTGCACTATTTTCAATCTATCAGTTTGTGAACTATGAAAAAACAATGGAAGAGCGCTATGTTGAGTCATTAATGATTCTGACAGAAGACATCCATGAACAATTTGGAACTGTAAAACTAAGTGTACGAGAAAATGAAATCATTCAGAGTAATCGTGCGGCGACGGTTGCTATTCGCTATTCGTCGATTCATACGATGGACTATACAGACGAAAATTTGCATCTATTCACGAATACAGCGTATGGCATTGTGATTCCGCGAAAAGGGATAAGTCCGCGAGATTTTGAAAAATTAGAAGATATCGTTGTTTCGAAACTTAAAATGGCTGCAGAAAATGAGGGCGTAGAACTTTACGAGTCATAGAAATTTCAGTATAAGAGAAAATAGTACTTTCCTGAATCAATTGTAGTGGTGATTAGGAAAGTACTATTAATGTGATTATAACGACAAGAAAATCAGAATATTCATATATCTAAACAAAACTCTTAAAAGGAGAAAATTATGGGAATTATGCTCTATTTCATTATCGGCTGTACAATAACTTATCTTTGTTTTTCCATAGGTCCGTTTGGTATCCTTCTAGGAATTGCTCTATTCGTTACACTATTCTTAAAAATGTTTGCTGATGTAAGAGAAATAAAAAAGATCATCGAAAAGGATCCTTCAGAATTTTAATGTTCGTCTAACCGACGACTATACCAAACAGCGATAACTAATGTGCCGATAAAACCAGCAATCATATCCGTCATCGTGTCGGCAATTGTTGTGCCTTGCATCGTTGTTTGAAAGAGCGTGTCTGCAAGAAATTCGTAAATTTCCCAAATAAAACTTCCGAGAACGCCACAACTAGTAATAAACCAAAATGCGAGACCAGAGAAAGTAGAACGTTTATCTTGAGTGACGAGATATTCAAAAAGATAAAGTGAAGCACAACCAAGGAGCACACCAGCAAGAGCATGCATGCACACATCCCACCATTCGAAAGCGTAGAACGCGAGTGATGTTCCGAGAAATTGAGAGCCGAGTAAGAACAGTATATAGGCGATGATGAACCACATATTCAATTCACGACGAGTGAACTTTTGGATGAGAAGTGGGATGAGTGCACAAACAATACTAGAAGCTGTGGCCGCGATGCTATACAGCGTGTCGCCACGCATTATTAAATAGCCAGTTGCGAGAACGGTAAAAAGTATATAAACCAGAATGATGATGTTTCCTTTTGAATGTCGCGTTGTCATGTTGGTCCCCCAATTGGCTAGATTACATATAGTATAAACAAAAGTGAGCAATTCTATGTAGACCACAAAAAAACCACCTTTGTAGGTGGTTTTTTAAAACTATTGAAAAGAAAAGGGCTGTACGATACCGGTGCTTTTGTTGATGTTTAACGGGCTGTTATAAATGACATTTTTTTCTTTCAAATCAATGAGTGTAACTGTTGAGAATTCTTTGTCCTCTTCATAGCCCGATTCAATAATTCCGACTGTAGCATTTTGAATTTTTAAATCGGTAATGTGCGCTTCACGTTCATCAGCGAAAGTTAATTCATGGTTTAGCTTTTGTGAAGAAATGTTCCAACTATAAATGTTGCGCATTGAAAAGAGTAAAAGTCCGTCATTGTATGATTCAATTCGTTGAATGTAAGAGCTATCTTCTTTTTGAAGTTCTTTTAAGGAATGAGACTTTAAATCGCCACTAAGAAGTGAAAGCGCGTATAACGTGCTTAGATTATTATCGTCTTGTTCAATGTAATAGAGTGTATTGTTTATCACAGTAAAGTTGTTGAAGTTTGCATACCCTTTCGTTTTTGCTTCATTTGCGTATTGATGTTTTAACGTAGCGGTCGTAGTGTCTAGGGAATAGACATCATATTTAGCTGGTTCTTTACCGTAACTATGATAATAACTAACGACATAGTACAGGTCTTTGTCGTTTTGCAAAAGTTGCTCGGATTGTAAGTAGTAATCAGCTCCTGGATGTTTAAGCGTGACACTATTTTTTACGAGTTCGCCGGTCTTCTTATTTTTTACCATAATTTCAGATGTTGGAACAGGTTGTTCATATGGGAACTTATGGCCAATACCCGCACCAATTAAATACGTTGAATCTTCAAAAATAGAAGAAGACCAAAAGTTTCGATAGAAGTCTTTATGTTTGAGTACTTCTTCTCCAACACCGTTGTAAAGATCAAATTTTGTAGGAACGAAATCAATGTCTGCACCATTCAAAATAACATGTTCGTATCCAGATGATTTACCTGGAACAACGGCATTCATAGGAAACTGTTTTATTGATGCATTTTCCCCGACAGTTGGTTTTAATTCGAAATTACGATCAAATGTAGTGGAAGCAGATTGCATGTTTATGAATAGAAACGACGCCGAAAGAACGCCGACAGCTGTAAACAAAAGTGTACGATATGGTTTCATCATGTTTCTCCTTTTTAGATAGAAATTTTCTTTTGTAATAAGTACGTGCTAAGTACACCGCAAAGTAACGTGACAATACCAACAAATCCCCATTCAACAAGCGGACGCTCATCGTAAAAGAGGTGTAGCATTTGGATGTACATGAAGATAGAAACTGTGCTTGCGCCAAATATACAACCAGCGATTGCACCAAAAATTCTTCGTGAGCGGTCGAGTAATACGAATGTTGTAATGATTGCAATCATCATCACACCAAATGCGAATTTGTATAAAAGTTGAAGCGGGTCGCTAGGTACAATGAATTGAAGCATCATCGATTGTTGAAGCGCACCGACGATTAAATTTTTACTCACAAGCGCTTTGTCTAGCAATATTTGCATAAGTTGTGATCCGATGAAAAGGTTAAATAGTACAAAGAAGTAGAAACTGATTAAACTAAGAACCATAGCGATTACTTTTGAACCTAGTACTTGTAAACGGTTACCTGATAGAGTGAGTAGCATATAGATTCGTTTAGATGAACCGAACCAATCTTTATACCAAACAAAAAGAGTAAGTCCAATGATTGCGAGACCGACAAGAATAAAGAGCATGGTGAAAGATGCACTTTCATCAATAATTTTCGCAAGTGTGACCGTCCCATTTTCTTTTGCGAAATCGGCAAAAGATTGTCCAGATGATTTCTGTAGAATGTCTAATTTTACTTCTTTAATATTTGAGTAAAAAAACCATCCGAGTAAGGTTGATGCTAGCGCATAAATACTAAGTATAATTGGGGATAATTTCTTGAGCTCAAGCTCTATTAATGTTAGAAATTTCATGCTTTACCTCCACGGTACAGTGTACGCATTTTCTCAACAACAGTAAGCCCTTCAGAAGCCGCTTGTTGTTGCGTGAACTCTGCAAACACTTGTCCTTCTTCTAATAAAATAATGTTATCTGCAATATTTTGAACTTCATCGATTTCATGTGTTGTGAGAATGACTGTTTGATTAGGTAATAAGAAATCAGATTTCATCGCTGCGATAAAGTCTTCGCGTGCGAAAATGTCAATACCGCTAAACGGCTCGTCCATGATGATGTACGGCGCATTTTGCGCGAGACCGATAATGATGTTAAAACGTGCCAAATTTCCTTTTGATAGCTCTTTTAATTTCTTTTGACGAGGTACTTTGAAAAAAGCAATCATCTTCTCTGCTTTTTTTACATCAAACGTTGGATAAAAAGTTTGAGCAATCGCTAAGTTCTCGTCAATTGTTAAGCCGATATCATGAATTGCAATATCAGGAATGTACGCAATTTGCCCGATGTTTCGGCCTGTAATTTTTTCATCATTTAAAGTAATACGCCCACTAGAAATCGGAATTAATCCCATGATGGCTTTCATCGTTGTACTTTTCCCAACGCCGTTCAGACCGAGCAGGCACGTTACTTTACCTGTTGCAAACGTGATACTAACATCGGAAAGAACGGTTTTGCTGCCGTACTTCTTCGTCACATTTTCTAATTTGATCATTTCAGTTGCTCCTTTAATTCGTTATAAGTCTATAATAAAGTTCATAACTTAACAGGACCTAACTACTTTCTGAAGTTTTTCTTAAGAAAAAAGATAAAAACTCTTAACATCCTATCGTGTTAAGAGTTTTTGGTAGTAAGTGGGATATTTGAATTGGTATTAAAATCATAGTTACCAGAGACGTCGAGGCCAAAAAAGCGGATTGAATATGTACCGGGGGTAAGTTTAATCGTCTGTTGGGTCGAATCGAGGAGTGTGAGAATCATTTTCTCATTTCTTACGATAATAATTTTACTCATTCCTTCTTCAATTGAAGTTTTCGTGCTAAACGTAATCTCAGCAGCGGTGTCTAATGTAAGTGTAGCAATCTCAGTCTTCCCATTGAAAGATATGAAATGATGCGTTATTGATTGGTCAGTAACTTTCATTTCTGAGTAAATTTTAGAATGACTAAAACTGTCATTGGTTGCATAGTTGTCGTCGTAGTAGAGTTTTTTGTAGTCAGTCTGCGTTGAGAAGTACATTAAGAGCGGCGTGAGAAGCAGTGTTGCGATGCCGAGTGTTGTTGCATACAGCAGAGAAGGGCTTCGAAATAATTGCATAACTTCCTCCGAATAATATTGGCCGAGGTGAGGTGTCTAATGAAGTGTGCCTATATCTCATATTGTAGGTAATTTGACTCATAAGGTCAATGGAATTATGTTTAAATTCATAATATTTTTAAAATAATAGATAGTATAAAAGTGTATCAAGTTTTAAAAGAATAAAAAAAGCGAAAAACGCAGAATTCCGTTTTCGCTTTTACTTCTTTACATTTTCTCGCAGTAGCATTGCTGTTGTAATTCACAATCAGGATCACTTGTACTGAACGATATACTCAAATCAGCACTGTAGTGCAACGTACTTACAAGTTGGAATACTTTTGCCGCAACTTCCGTGTAGTTACTGCACAAATCGCTAATATCGTCGTTGTAGAACTGAACGACGTAAGGCTCAATGATGAGCACAACATTTCCAATAGTATCAATGGACATAGGCGGCAGTTTTCCGTTTGTGAGAACGCTACATGCAAATAAGGGGTTTTTATAAAGCGCTTTGCAAAAAGTACATGCTAGCGTTTCTGGTGTATAACTGATATTTTCTATTGGAAGCACATTTCCTTGTTCGTCCTTAACAATAATCGTTACTTGGACATTGCCAAAAGCACGCATAGCTGGCAACACTTGTCGCAGCGCTTTGCCAATCCAAGCGTAGGTGACGATAATATTGAGCGTA
>JBOFGC010000355.1:0-4057 GCA_051648945.1 Bacilli bacterium | reverse complement strand
AGCCACCACACATAGTTCTCGCGTAACTAAATAATTTTCATAGAACATCACCATGAACGCGAGCGTAGCCTTTTTCACAACCCAATGATGAAAAGGTTTAACGCGACCATGAACACATCGTTGAAGGGTACGGAGCAAGGCAACGGAGACTCCCTTGGAATCAGGCGGAAACGTGTGACCCCACAGGCACGATTTTTCGCCGAGGAGGCACACGGCCGCCCCACAGGACGCGGAGTTGCCTGGCGCAGTACCCACAGTTCCACACAAACATACGCGAGAACCCAATCATTTCCATAGAAAAACCCCCGAGCTAATTTCACTCAGGGGCCAACACACTACCAACATACAGTTAAGCAGCTTCGTTCTTTTTCTCTTTCATTTTTCCAAGATAGAAACTTCCACCAGCGATACCAAGCAATACAACCCAGAAAATAACTTTCCAAGCAATACTATGAACAAAACTATAACTAATAATATCAATGTCTGGATGACTTAATGTTAAGAGTAAGAGCTTTACTCCAACCCAACCCACGATAAGGAATGCACCTGTTTCAAGTTGTGGATAACGTTCAAGTAACCCAACAAACTTATTCGCAGCAAAACGCATAATGACGATACCAATAATACCACCTGCGAAAATAACACCGAATTGGCCATAATCAAGTGAGCCAATACTACCAAGTCCTGTCTTAGGTAATGTCGTTGCGAGTGCGAACGCCGCAAGAATAGCATCTACTGCAAAAGCGACATCAGCAAGTTCAACTTTGAAAACTGTCCACCAGAAGCCTGATGTTTTTCCTTCTTTTTCTTCATCTGATTTGTTATCAAATTTCGCTTTTACTAATTTGCGGAAAATATGGTTTAAACAGATAAAGAGAAGGTAGGCTGCACCAATTGCTTGGAATTGCCAAAAGTCGATTACATACGATACAAAGAATAGTGATGCAAAGCGGAAAATAAATGCACCCATTAGTCCATAAAATAATGCTTTCTTACGCTCTGCTTCCGGTAAGTGTTTAACCATGATCGCTAAAACGAGTGCGTTATCAGCGGCCAATATTCCTTCAAGTCCTATGAGTACAAGTAGTACCCATCCATATTCTACAATTAATCCCCAATCCATAAGTAATTCCTCCTTGTTATTTTAGGGCAAACAAAAAGACCTTTGCCCGTAGTAAGTACTGAGCAAAGGTCTGGCTAGGCACATTGTAAGACGTGCTAACAAAGCCGGAAAAACAAATTGTTTTTCGAAATGACGACTTTGTTTCAGAGTGGGACTCTGACGCTACTCCCCTTTGAAAATAGTATAGTTGAAAACTACAAAAATATCAAATAATATGCTTATGCCGTTTGCGAATGTTCTTTTTCAACATTCTTAGGCTTGATTACAAGTCCTAAAATAAAGATTGTTAATAAGACAACCCAGAAGATTGTTTTCCATACCATTCCGTGCGCAAAATGTTCGCTTAATATGCCAACTTTCGGATGTGCGAGAGTGATTATTGCAAGTTTCACTCCTACCCAACCAACAATACAAAACGCTGCTGTTTCAAGCGATGGACGAGTTTCGAGAAGTGTTACGAACTGGTTTGCTGCGAAACGCATAATGACAAGTCCGATAATCCCTCCAAGTAATACGACAGTAAATGGACCGATATCCATTGAACCGACATTGCCAAGGCCTGTTTTAGGCAATGAAACACTAAGTGCGACAGCTGCTAAAATTGAATCAACAGCAAAAGCAATATCTGCGAGTTCAACTTTTACTACCGTCCATATAAACCCTGAAGTAGAGTTGTCGTCTTCCTTTACTTTTTTCTCCTCATGTTCTTCGCGTTTGACGACAAATTTTCTAAACATATGGTTTAAGAAAATTAAGAATAGATAAGCTGCACCAATCGCTTGGATTTGCCAAATGTCAACTAAGTAAGAAATGATAAAAAGTGATCCGAAACGGAAAACAAATGCGCCGAGTAGTCCGTAGAAAAGTGCTTTTTTACGGCGTTCTGGTGATAAATGTTTAACCATAATGGCAAGAACAAGCGCGTTATCAGCAGCTAAAAGTCCTTCAAGTCCGATGAGTATTAATAATACCCATCCGTATTCGAGTAATAGTGTAGTGTCCATAATGAACGCTCCTTCCAAAATGTTAATAAAAAGAGACCTTTGCCAATCTCTAAAGAAAGGCAAAGGTCTCGCTACGCACGTTATGTAATGCGAACAACACCGGGATGAATCATCCGAACTGACGATGTTGTTTTAGATGAAAAATCATCTAACGCTACTCCCCTTTGGAGTTCATAAAAACACTATAGTATGAAAAATTTGATATGTCAAACAATTAATTCATCCTGTTAAAATCTGTTCTTCTGGATAACGAACGGCACGTTCACGCTGTCTTGAAAATGAGAATAAAAGCGTGAGTGGACCGACTTTTCCAAGAAACATCATAAAGATAATTATCCATTTTCCGAGGAAAGAGAGAGTCATACTAAAATTCAAACTCAAGCCAACAGTTCCAAAAGCACTAAATGTTTCGAATGCAATATAACGCAGTGGTGCTTGTTCTGTAAACGAGAGAAGAAGTATACTCGTAAAAACAAATGCAATCGCAACAATTGTGATGGAAAGTACTTTAAACACTAGTTCTTGTGGTAAAGTCCGTCTAAAAACGACCATGTCTTTTTTGCCACGAATATAATGAAACACCGCAATGAGAATAACGATAAAGGTAGTTAATTTAATACCACCTGCTGTAGAAACACTACCTGCGCCGATAAACATCATCAACATCATCATTAATAATGTTGGTGTTTGTAAAAATTCTAAATCGATCGTATTGAAGCCCGCTGTTCGTATGCTCGTTCCATGGAAAAATGAACTCCAGAGTTTACCTTCAAGCGATAGAGGTCCGAGCGTTTTTGGGTTTTGCCATTCAACAATGAGCATAAAGAACATTGCGATAAAAATAAAGACAATGGTACCAATGAGCATCATTTTCGTATGAAGCGAAAAAAATTGCCACTTTCGTTTATTGTATATGTCTAGTAGAACAGTAAAACCTAGTCCGCCGAAAATAAACAAAGCTGGAATGACTGTATTTATGATTGGATTATCTACGTAGTTCATTAAGTTATTTGGAAGTAATCCAAAGCCTGCGTTGTTAAAAGCACTTACAGAGTGAAAGAGCGAAAACCATAGTCCTTTTCCTAATCCAAACTCAGGAACCCAAATAAATGAAAGGAGAAGAGCTCCTACTAGTTCGAAAAACAGTGCAATGAAGAGTATTCCTTTTGCAAGACGAATAATACCCCCGATGTCAGTTACATTGAGTGAATTTTTAAGCATGAGTCGTTCTTTAAAACCCATTTTTCTGCCGAGGAAAATGAAAATCATCATGGCAATGGTAACATAGCCGAGGCCACCTATTTGAATAAGTAACATGATTATAAACTGCCCAAATAATGTGTATATCGTACCGGTATCGACAACAGCTAAGCCAGTTACCGTAATAGCAGACGTAGTTGTAAAAGCGGCCTCCGTCCATGTTATGGGTTGCGTCGTTGCCCAAGGTAACATGAGAAGCGTAGTCCCGATTCCCAACATGACGAAAAAGGAGATAATGAGCAATCTTGCTGGAGATAGATTTATTCTTTTACGTTTCATAAATAACACCTTTACTTTATATTAATCTAGAATAGTTACAATATATCAAGTGTTCTCTTTTTTGACAACTATTTCAAGGGAAAGGTAGTTGGGATACGGTAAAATAAAATGGAAAAAGGACGGCATCTTGCCTAAGTGCCGTCCCTTTTACTATTGTTCATTTTTATTGTGTAGTTGTTGTTGAGCCATTTGTACGAGACGTTTTGTCATTTCACCGCCGACACTTCCGTTCGAACGAGCAGCAGCATCACTTGAAAGTGTAACACCAAACTCTTGTGCTATTTCATATTTAAATTGATTTAATACGCCCTCAACGCCAGGGACGAGTAATGGATTGTTGTTTGTCATTTGATTTTAGTCCTTTCAGGAAGAATAAGCGATGGAATTCGCT
>JBOFGC010000354.1:0-1067 GCA_051648945.1 Bacilli bacterium | reverse complement strand
TTCCCGCGGGAGTCTTCGGCGCCTGACTTCACTACCACTTTGCCTGATGTTGAACGCGCGTTCCTACTTTTCATCTGTGGGGTGTGAAAAAGGCTATACTCGCGTTCATGGTTATGTTCTTTGAAAATAATTGAGTTCTCGCGTATGTTTGTGCAGAACTGTATGTACTGCGCCAGGAAACTCCGCGTGCCTGTCTCCGTACCCTTCATCGAAGTGTTCATGATCGCGTTAAAACTTTTCATTCTCGGCTTGTGAAAAAGGCTACGCTCGCGTTCATGTTCTATGAAAAATACTGCTCTATTTTTAAGTTTCCCCAAATGGGATACCAAAATGTTCATACGCTAAATACGTCGCGACTCTTCCTCTTGGCGTTCGTTGGATGAAGCCTATTTGTAAGAGATATGGTTCATACACGTCTTCGATTGTAATTGACTCTTCCCCGATTGTTGCGCTTAGGGTTTCAAGTCCAACGGGTTTTCCTCGAAACATCTCAATCATTGCTCTTAACATTTTATGATCAATTATATCAAGTCCAAGTGGGTCTACTTGCAACAGTTTGAGTGCTTTGTCTGCAATGTCGAGCGAGATGAGTTCTTGACCATTTACTTGGGCGAAATCGCGTACGCGTCGTAATAGACGATTTGCGATACGTGGTGTTCCACGCGAACGGCGTGCGATTTCTGCGCTTGCCTGTGATAGAATACCGACACCAAAAACAGTAGCTGCTCGACTGACAATGGTACTCAGTTCCTCATTTGAATAATACTCTAATCGACTAACAATACCAAAGCGGTCTCGAAGCGGTGCACTCATGCTTCCGATTCGCGTCGTCGCTCCAACGAGTGTGAATGGTGGCAGATCTATTCGCATGGAACGCGCTGTTGGCCCTTTGCCGATAATAATATCGAGGCAAAAATCTTCCATTGCGGTATAGAGTACTTCCTCTACCGCACGACTGAGGCGATGGATTTCATCGATAAATAGAACATCTCCTGGTTCTAGCCCCGTTAAAATCGCTGCTAAATCACCAGGGCGTTCAATTGCCGGCCCACTCGTCGTTCGGCAAT
>JBOFGC010000353.1:0-6404 GCA_051648945.1 Bacilli bacterium | reverse complement strand
AGTTAACGTATGGGGTCGAATTAAATGCCAAAATATTTTTGGTGTAAGTGGTCGAAAAGATTGAATTTCTAATGCTGTATTATTTTTCATTACTCAAACTCCTATATAGTCATACAAAATGGCTTTTCTTTCAGTTTATGTGTGTACGATTTTTTCGTCAAGTTTTCTACGCGCTAAACGCATTTTTTCCTCCTCTCAAATGTTATTAATTTGTTACGTTATGTGGTACTATTAGTTATAGACTAGTAGTGAAAAATGGACGTATGGGAGAGCGACCTGTATGCTATACACAAAACAAAAAGAAAAAATTGAACAGATTCGTAACAAAATAATGATGGCAGACAACGAACAAGAATGTTTGCTTAGCATATCTTTTCCTATAGAAACGCGTTCAATCGCTGCTGTTTGGTCAGAAAGCGAAGACCATATTGGTGAACGAGCGTTTTTTCGTGATGGAAGTAAAAATATAACATTATTCGGGATTGGTGTATGTACGAGTTTTCGAACGAAACAAAAAGAACCTTTCCAAGAAATGCGACGCTGGATTCAACAAAAAGCGCGTCATGAACGAGAGGGAGTTCACGTAAAAGTACCATGTGGCCCCATCGCGCTTGGAGGTTTTGCGTTCCATCCAGAGCGACACCGTGATTATTTATGGAAGAAATTTGGAAATGCCACATTTGTTATTCCACGATGGTTATTTAGTTGGAATGGTGAAGAGGTTGTGGCAACAGTTAATGTGAACTTACGCAAAAAAACAAATATCGAAACAGTATTGAAGGAATGGGACACGATATTATCACTAGGTCTGCAAAAGACTATGCAAAAAAGAGAAACGTTCCAAATTCAATCAGCGAAAACGATGAACTATTCACAGTGGTCGGAAAGAATTTCAATGATTCAAGCGAACATTGCAACAGGCTACGTTTCGAAAGTTGTTTTAAGTAGAACACTAGATATTGAATTAAATAAAGATATTACCAGTGACACGTTCATTCAACATTTTTTACAAAATGAGAAATCACAGTATATTTTTTGCATGGAAAAAGACGATCACTTTTTTGTTGGTGCGACGCCAGAACGACTCGTAAAAGTTGATGCAGGCAACTTGCGAACAATGGGTTTAGCGGGTTCGATGCCACGTGGAACGACTTTTGAAGAAGATGAGAAATATAGTACCTTTTTATTAAATGATCCTAAAAATCTACATGAACATGAACTTGTTGTCCAAGAAATTGTCTCATCCCTTCAACAACGCTGTAAGTACGTCGTAGCAAAAGACCAACCGGAAATTCTAAAAGCGAAAAGCATACAGCACCTGTACACGCCAATTTACGGTCGATTAAAAAGCGATGCTCATATTATTGACCTAGTAAAGCAGCTACATCCGACACCAGCTCTCGGAGGCACACCAAGAGAAGAAGCGAAAGAAATGATTATGGAATTAGAAGAACACGACCGTGGCATGTATGGTGCGCCATTTGGTTGGTTTGACCCTTCTGGAAATGGGGACTTTATTGTTGCGATACGCTCAGGAATCGGAAGACGAGAGCGATTACGTCTGTTTGCAGGGTGTGGTGTTGTCCACTCGTCGCAAGCGAAAGCGGAGTATGAGGAAACAAACACGAAATTTAAAACGATGTTAAGTGCTCTAGGGCAAATGGATATTATAGAAATATGTGAGAAAGGATGTCGCTATGAATAAACCATTAGGAAATGTTATTGCAACACTTGTAGAAAGCTGTGTAGATCAAGGTGTTGTTCATGTAGTTGGAAGTCCGGGCTCACGTTCAACACCTCTTGCATTTGGTTTTCATGCACATCCTAGTATTCAACTGAAAATGATAACAGACGAACGGTCAGCCGCATTTTATGCGCTTGGATTAGCGAAAAAAAGCAAAGAGCCTGTTCTTTTATTTTGTACGAGTGGAAGTGCTGTTGCGAATTATTTGCCGGCGATTGTTGAGGCATTTCACAGTGAAATCCCATTAATCGTACTAACAGCGGACCGACCGCATATGCTACATGACGTTGGCGCACCGCAGACGATGCGTCAACATCGCATTTTTCAAGATTATACACGCTATACAAGTGAGATTGTGGCATACAATGACGAGAAAGAAACGTTACGTTATGTATCAAGAAGCATTATGCGGAGTATTCTACATGCGACCGGTCATACTAAAGGGCCTGTCCATTTGAATATACCGTTTCAAGAGCCACTTGTACCAGATTTATCAGAAGTACGTTGGCAAAAAAAGAAAAAGGCAGATCGGAAAAACGTCCTTTTATCTTCGAATATTGATTTATGTGAAATATCTCACGAGCAATTGCATTCAAATCGAGGATTAATCCTTTTAGGTGAAACAGAAGATAATCAACTCATGCAAGCTGTGCTAACATTAGCTGAAAAGTTTCAAATTCCAATCTGTTGTGATGTGCTTAGCAATGCAAGACAATGCAATTGCTCATCACAAGTCACGAACTATGACTTCTTTTTACGCAATAAAGCACTATGGGATGACCTCCGCCCCCATTGGATTGTACGAATCGGAAAGCAACCCGTGTCGAAAGTACTTATGGAATTTGTGGCATATCATCAAGATGTGTACCAACTCATACTATCTGAGTCAGAGCGCACGCATGATTGGATTCATACACATCATGAAAGTAGAACGAATGTTACTAAAAATAGCATACATCACCTACAGCAATACGTTGTTACATCGGACTTTGCATGGAGCGCGCTTTGGAAAAAGCAAAGCACAACAATCGAATCAAAAGTGCAGTGTTTTTTAACTGAAAACAATGAAAATGAATTGTGGATTACAGATGCTATTCTTCGAGCAATGCCAAGGAAGAGTACACTTTTTTTAGCGAATAGTATGCCAATTCGCTATGGTGATATGTTATTGTCACCAAAGTGGCAAGGGACTGATGTCTTTGCCAATCGTGGAGTGAACGGCATTGATGGGACGATTGCAACGAGTTTTGGTGTGGCCGCAAGTAGTGAAGAGACGTGGTGTGTTCTTGGGGATTTGGCGGCACTACATGATTTTACGTCCTTTTTATATTTTGCACAGGACAATGTGAAAATGACATTTATTTTAATAAATAACGATGGTGGAGGAATTTTCTCATATTTACCACAAGCTAAGCAAAAAGAGCAGTTTGAAACGTTGTTTGGTACGCCGCATGGCTATACACTAACACCATTATTGCAAAGTGCCAACATCGACTGCCAAACAGTAACAGATGGAGAATATTTCGAACGTGTACTTCAGCAACCTTATCAAGGCATTCGTGTTTTCGAAGTGTGTACAAACCGCGTAAGCAGTCATGCTGAAATTACGGAATTAACCTCGCAGATTTCGAACGGAGAGTGAAGAGATGAACCGGAATATCTATCATTATTATGATGGCGTCGAACGTTCCTTTGTACGTGTTGGTTCAGGTGAAAAAGGAACTGTGGTTTATTTACATGGATTTCTTGGACAGAAAGAAACATGGGCCCCTTACATGCGAAAAATGTCAGGGCAGTATCTTCAACTTGCGCCAGATTTGTGGGGACATGGTAAAACATTTGAACAACCTGAAAATCAACAGGACGTTACGTTTATGAAAGAAGTTCACCGTTTGGCTGAATGGATACGAACAGAAGGTGTGGCGCCGATTTACGTCGTTGGTTACTCGATGGGTGCGCGTTTTGCCATTGCACTTGCAGCAACGTATCCGCAGTTAATCACGGGTTTTCTAAGTATTGGTGGCAGTACGGGTTTAACTACGGAGAACGAGCGGAAAGTACGAAGAGTAGCGATGAGAAAAATCGCACAACCGTTAGCAGCGGGTGATTTAGAAAAATTTGTACATCGTTGGAGCGAATTACCACTCTTTGCAACACAAAAAAGATTAAGTGAAGACAAACAAAAAGAAATTCAAAAGATGCGCCTAAGTCAACAAGCGAAATTTATGTATGAAGCCTTTTTACGCTTAAATGTGAGTGAGCAACCAAACTTTTCTGAACTGCTAAGTGAGTATAAAGGAAAAGCATTGTTTGTAGCAGGAGAGTTAGATGAGAAGTATGTAAAGTTGGCGGAACTCGGTGCGAAAATGATGGAACATGGTGAAGAATACATCGTTCCAGACGCTGGACATGCAATTCATGTGGAACATCCTGAAATTTTTGATACAATAGTAAGTGAATTCATTTCTAAGGGGGAAAAACAATGAGTTTTCCATGGGTAAAAGGAAGCCGTAAGTATGAAGATATTATTTATGAAACATATAACGGTATTGCAAAAATTACGATAAATAGACCAGAAGTGCGCAATGCATTTCGTCCACAGACAGTGCATGAACTAATCGATGCGTTTTGTATTGCACGCGATGATGCATCTGTAGGTGCAATCATTTTAACAGGTGCAGGCGATTTAGCATTCTGCTCAGGTGGAGACCAAAAAGTTCGTGGACATGGTGGGTATGTAGGTGACGATCATATTCCACGTTTGAATGTACTTGACCTACAACGATTAATTCGCGTGATTCCGAAGCCAGTTGTTGCAATGGTTGCAGGGTATGCAATTGGTGGAGGCCATGTGTTACATATCGTTTGTGATTTAACAATTGCAGCGGACAATGCTATTTTTGGACAAACAGGTCCGAAAGTAGGAAGTTTTGATGCGGGTTATGGTTCAGGCTATTTAGCAAGAATTGTTGGACATAAGAAAGCGCGTGAAATTTGGTATTTATGCCGCCAATACAACGCGCAACAAGCGCTCGATATGGGTCTTGTGAATACAGTCGTACCACTCGAACAACTTGAAAAAGAAACAGTTCAATGGTGTGAAGAGATGTTAGAAATGAGTCCGACAGCACTCCGCTTCTTAAAAGCAGCAATGAATGCAGACACAGACGGATTAGCTGGAATTCAGCAGCTTGCAGGCGATGCTACGCTTCTGTACTATACAACAGAAGAAGCGAAAGAAGGACGCGATGCATTCAAAGAAAAACGCCAGCCAGATTTCGGTCAATTTCCGCGTTTTCCTTGATTGGTATTATAGTAAGCAAAAACTTGGCGCAAGTATACTTCGCCAAGTTTTTTTAACGTAAGAGGTGAAATAGTTGAAGGATTGGTATTGTACAGCGATTGAAAAATATCAAAATGCTACGTTATTGAACAGTGAAGAAAAATCATATACATTTGGCCAATTTCATAAAGAAATGTGTGAAATTAGAGAAGGGTTTCTTCTTCAAGGTGTGAAAAAAGGCGATATATCGGCAATGTATATGAAGAATGCACCAGAGTTTTTACTAGCCCTCGTTGCGTTGTGGAGCATTGGCGTTGAAGTCGCGCTACTAAATCGGCGCCTGTCGAAAGTTGAAGCCGTACAGCAATTACGAGAAGTCGATGCAAAATGGATACTCACAGACAGTAAAGTTTTTGAAGAGATGACAAGTTTAGAATTGAAACGAATGAGACCTACTTCAGCATTTCGTTGGGACAACGCACCAAACAATTGTGCGACCTACATGTTCACATCAGGCACAACAGGGCAGCCAAAAGCTGCTGTACAAACGTTTGCCAATCACTTAGCAAGCGCATACGTTTCACAAAAACATGCACCATTACAAACCCACCATAATTGGTTCGTTTGTTTGCCCCTTTTTCATGTCGGAGGACTAAGCACATTTTTCAAAACATTTGTTTGGGGAAATCAAATGACATTGGATAACCGTTGGGATGCTCTTACCGTTTTTGAAAACATACAATCTGGTTGCATCAGTCATCTATCCGTTGTTGGGACGATGTTGCGCGAGTTAATCGACTGTTATGAGGCACAGGAAATATGCTGTCATCCTCATATGGTATCTATTCTTGTTGGTGGTGAGAGTGTATCTCAGGCTGAACTATTACGTGGAAAGAAGTATAAGTTACCACTGATGACAACGTACGGAATGACAGAAACGTGTTCTCAAATCATTACAAACGCATCAATAACGACGAGTGGAAGCTGCGGCCGACCGTTAGATGGGGTAGAAGTGAAACTCATGCAAAAGGGTGTTGAAGCTGACGAAGGTGAGCTATATGTTCGTGGTGACATGGTTATTAAACGCTATGCTAAGAACAAAGGGAGTAACAGCTTTCAAAATGGCTGGTTTCAAACAGGGGACTGGCTGAGAAGGGATGGAGAAGGCTATTTTTACGTTTTGGACCGACGCAGTGATATGTATATTTCTGGTGGAGAAAATGTTTATCCAAAAGAAGTGGAGAAAATATGTATATCTCTTTTTCCGATGATTCGAGAAGCTGCGGTGAGTAGTGTTGCACATAGAAAGTGGGGAGAAGTCGGCGTTCTTTTTTATCAAAGTGAGTCTACACTTGATGGAGAAGAGATCAAACAGCA
>JBOFGC010000352.1:0-2327 GCA_051648945.1 Bacilli bacterium | reverse complement strand
GCATTGCTTGATAAGTTGCCATGCGTAAGTACCGCTGCTTTCGGAAATCCCGTACTTCCTCCTGTATATTGCAACAGCGCAGGCTGGTCCATCTGCGGTGCACGATACAACTCCAGCACATTTTTGATGACCGCTTCTTTCATGACCGTAGTCCAGTCAAAGTGAAAGCCCTCTTCATAAACGAGTTCTTCCTCCGGTGATTCTTTCATACCGAGAATAATTTTCACAAGCCCTCGGGCATACGTACGGAGCTGGACACTGATGACTTGTTGCACCGATGCATTCATCGCCACTTCAAAAATCATCGAATCCATTTTGCGCCAGTAAATAAGTACCGCACTTTCCGTTTCGTGTAGTTGTTGCATAATTTCTCGCGGTTTACTATTTGGATTGATGAGAACAACTTTACTTCCCATCCGAAGCGCTGCCAAATAACTAATCACAAATTGCGGACAATTCGGCAAACAAAGACAAATGGTATGCTTATGATTTATGCCACGACGTACCCAAAAAGATAAAAGCGCTTTCATTTCATTGTATATAAATTCGTAGGAGTATTCTTCATTGAAGTATGTAATAAAAGGCGCGTGACGATGGTTTACTGCATTTTCTTCAAAGAAATCGCTTAACGTACGCATCTGCATCGTATCGCCCTGTTTCATCTCTGCATTCTCTTGATAAATGTTCAAAGAAATCACACCTTTTTGATTATTCTAACCACTATTATACTTTGTTTGATGGGAAAATAGTAGTCCTACGTTTGGGGGGAATTGAAAAAAACCACACACTTTATTTGACAGTGTACGGTTTTTGATTTGTCTTATGGATGTTCAATGGAAAGTTCGAAATATTTATTTAGTATGGCTGATATTTCTTCTTTCTTTTCCGCCATTTCTCCAATACTAATCTGATGGTCCGCACCAGAAAGATCGTTAAGTACTTGATTGACAGAAAACTCGGGTTGGATGTAGAAAAATGTCGCAAAAATTTGCCGAACAATGTAAAAAAAAGCTTTAAGAGAAAACGGTGATTTTGCTAGATGTTTAAAACAGACGGTCGATGTATGATGTTCATAAGGAAAAATTTCGCATTCGTTATACCACGAATAGGTTGCTCGTAATTTCTGATTGCTTTCAACAAGCGGCTTTATGGTGATCCATATGTCTGTACGAAAAGGTGTGATGAGAATGTCTTTTGTTATAAATGAAATTACATTTTCTAGTGAGGTAATTTGTAATTCTCGGTTTTTCCCAGTTGAAATATGAATATACACCTTTGTTTTACTTTCAGGGTCATACTCATTAATACTTCCAACATAGCCAAGATAATTGTTGGAAAATCCTTTGTTCCAAATACTTGAATAGGGTGTTGTGCAAAACAGCTGCCTCTCTCGGGGTGTTGGACAATAACGACGTAGTGTATAGTTCTTCACAACATCAGGTACTATGAATTGTAACCACTCTAACTCATTCATGAAAAACACTTCTTGCACACAAAGCGACCACAAAACGTTCATTTGTTTCATCCTTAAACTCACTCCTTTTAAAATCTATCTCTTTCTTTCTTCATATTATCTAAATTTCGAATAAATACAACTAGAGAACAGGTGTACGTATATTCGGTTTTACTTTTTTAAATTGAAAGATTATACCTATACTTTTTATTAGCAATTCACCACTTCTGACAATTCGACGAAATTATACATTCTTTTCTTTTTAATACAAAAATATACCTCTAAATTGAAAATATATTTTTTTTGTAAATCTTAATCTTCTTCTCTCTAATCGTCACATAAACAAAGAAACCCGCCCCACCGTCACCCAAGCAACGGCAGAACAGGTTTCTTCTCTTTCATCTAACTCAAAAACAAATACACAATCCCAAACACTACAAATGCCGAACATACGACGATGAGTGCTTTTCCGAGTCTGTCCATGAACATGTTCGTATCACTCCACAGAATTTATTTTAATTCAACGATGGTTACCCCGAGGCCACCTTCGCTTGGGCCGCCGAAGCGCATGCTCTTGATGCGTCGGTGGTTTTTTAAATAGTTTTGTACGCCTGTGCGTAATGCGCCAGTTCCGTGACCGTGGATGATGCTTACGCGTGGGTAATTCGACAGGATGGCGTCGTCGATATACTTTTCTACGCGTAGGAGGGCGTTTTCGTAGCGCTCGCCGCGTAGGTCGAGTTCGAGGCTTACGAGTTCCCCACGGTTTTTTACGCCTGAAAATTGGGAGCGACTTTGTTCTTGCTTTGGTCGCGTAATAAATTCTAAATTACTTTCTGCTACTTTCATTTTCAGAATGCCCATAGTAACAGTC
>JBOFGC010000351.1:0-2491 GCA_051648945.1 Bacilli bacterium | reverse complement strand
TGTTCCGCGGGGAATACTAATACTCATAAAATCGCTCCTTACGTTGTTATATTTCAATTTCTACTATTCGACCGGTGTGTAAAGCACATGCCGAAAACAAAAAAACTCGTCGCTACAACAAAATTATTGTTGTAGGGACGAGTTCTATTTTACTCGTGGTACCACCCATACTTTTGTGCAAAAAATTCTTGCACGCCTCTAAGCACGTAACGTGTGTAGACGTCTTATAGTTACGCACGATATAAAGCATCGCTTCACTAAAGATTTTCCGAAGTGTCTTTCACAATGTCTCTCGATGCGCTTTTTCAGCCAAACGAAGCGCATTCTCTTTTCTCAAGAGGTTCATTCCTACTTTTCTTCATCAACAAATTTTCTTATAAAATTATCTCTATGTTACTCTTTGTTACTTTCACTGTCAACTACTATTCTAAATTATTCTTCAAACCGGCGTCGTTGAAGTGCACGACGTAATTTATACACTTCACCATACGTAAGTCCGAATTCTGATGCCATTTCAAATGCTGTTGCTTGCTCCGCATCTCGTTCTAAAAATGAATGATAGCTAATATCAAACACAGGGTTTGTCCGAACACTGCTTGCTGATTCTGATTGACGCACTTTTGAGCACTCCTTATTATGTGTAGTTTTCTCGATTCACATCGTTATTTCTACCCAAAAATAAGGTGTATTATTCATCTAGAGCGCATTTGTGTCTAGTACAATCGTTACCGGCCCATCATTTATAAGTTGAACTTGCATGTCTGCACCAAACACGCCGGTTTGCACATCGAGTCCGTGTTTTCTTACTTCTTCATTGAACTGATTATACAAGCCTTCTGCAAGTTCCGGACGTGCTGCTGCTGTAAAACTTGGACGCTTCCCTTTTTTACAATCAGCAAACAACGTAAACTGACTAATACTTAGTATTGCCCCGCCTACATCACTCACACTTACATTCATTCGTCCTTCAGCGTCTTCAAAAATGCGCAATCCAGCAATTTTATCCGCCATCCATTTTACTTCTTTTTCTGTATCGTCATGTGTGATGCCGACGAGTAACACCAGTCCTCGTTCTATTGAACCGACAACGTCTCCCTCAATTGTAACCGACGCTTGTTTACTTCTTTGTAAAACGACTTTCATTTCAAAACTCCTTTGTGTCTAGTGCATGATTCGACGAACGGTATACACATCTGGAATGTGCTTGATTTTATCGACAATTTTTTGTAGGTGACTTATATTTTGAATGAGAATCGTCATATTAATTGTCGCCATACGATTTTTGTCTGTTCGTCCACTTACCGCAGTCATGTTTGTTTTTGATTCACTAATTACATGCAACACTTCGTTTAGCAAACCTTGGCGGTCATAACCTAAGATTTCGATGTCCACACTATACTCACGCGTTGAAGTTTGATAGTTCACTTCCCACTCAACCGGAACAATTCGCGCCTCAGTCGTTTCATTTGTCACATTCGGACAATCACATCGATGCACACTCACACCGCGTCCTTTTGTAATAAAGCCAACAATTTCGTCCCCAGGAACTGGGTTACAACACTTGCTTAGGCGAATGAGTAGATTGTCTACACCACGAACCATCACGCCAGAAATCGGACGTTTGGGTTTTGGTATATTTCGTGTTTCACTAATTGCTTTTTCGATCGTGGACGCCATATCTTTGCTTTCGCGTGCTTTGCGAATTTTCTCTGTCAGTCGATGTGCGACTTGGGCTGCAGTTAAACCGTTATACCCAATCGCAGCATACATATCATCTTCGTGTGAAAAATTAAACTTTTCAATGACGCGTTTTAAATTGTCTGAAGTGAGCACTTCTTTTGGCGTACATTCCAAACTTTTAATTTCTTTTTCTAACAAGTCTTTCCCTTTTTCAATATTTTCGTCTTTTCGCTGACGTTTAAAATATTGACGAATTTTGTTTTTTGCATGTGAAGATTGCGCAAGTTTTAACCAGTCTTGACTTGGTCCATAGCTCAATTTACTCGTTAAAATTTCAATAATATCCCCCGTTTTTAACGGATGGTCAAGCGGAACGATTTTACCATTAACTTTTGCACCAATTGTTTTGTTACCAATTTCCGAGTGAATACGGTATGAAAAATCGATAGGTACAGAACCAAGTGGCAACTCAATTACATCGCCTTTTGGTGTAAATACGAATACTGTATCACAAAATAAATCCATCTTTAAATTCTCAACAAATTCAGATGCATCTGGTGTATCATTTTGAATTTCAATGATTTCCCGGAAAATGTTTAACTTTTGATCGAGTGGCGTAATCTTTTCCGCGGAAATATCTTCTTTATATGCCCAGTGCGCAGCGATACCATATTCGGCAATTTGATGCATTTCTTCTGTACGAATTTGCACTTCTAAAGGGTCGCCTTTCGGGCCAATTACGGTCGTATGTAAACTTTGATACATATTCACTTTTGGCATAGCGATATAATCTTTAAATCGACCTGGCATT
>JBOFGC010000350.1:0-2723 GCA_051648945.1 Bacilli bacterium | reverse complement strand
CCCCATATGAACGTCGAGAATGGAATCCACACTTTTGATGCTGTACTTACCATCCAGATTACATACGAAGCGAACCACATAAACGTACCGACAAATGCAAATTTCGGGCCGACACTTCGGCTCATCCATGAATAGATGCCACCTTTTTCCGATTTAAATGCAGAACCATACTCTGCCATCATAAAAGCATACGGCACAAATACGATGATTGCAGATAGAATGTACCATGGTATTGCGCTATAACTCATTAAGAAATACGCGGACGGTATGTTAGCAAATCCAAACACCGACGTAAATACCATTAATATTAAACCAACAAGTGATAATTTTTTTCCCATAAGTGCAATACTCCTTTAAACAAAGTGCATCATTGTTGTAGTGATGTACTAGAAGTTTCACACTCTTTCACCTTTGCTATACTGTAACGATTTACCAAACAAAAAAACCGCCAATTGACGGTTTTTTTGTTTACTATTTGGAAGGTGTCGTTACTTTCACATTAATGCTTGATGTAACACCTTTTTTATCTGTGATGTTGAATGTATAATAACTATCACGTTTTTTCACAGAATATTTTGCGATTCCGCTTTCTGGCTTCATGTTTATGATTGTGTTGAAATCAACCCATTTACCCTTTTGCGTAAATTGCAGTAAATTATTTGCTTCAAGACGCGCGAATCCAGTACTTTGCCAACCTCGCATCGGGTATGTTTCACCTTTTTGGTTTTTAAAACTGCTGTACGGACGCGACTGTATAAGCTCAATCTCACGCTCTTCAATTTTACTATTCAATTGAAATACACCTTTTCCTGATTCGATAACATCCACATCTTTCCCAATATTCAGCAGTTGGGTGTATGTGTTGTCTTTCCCCGAATTGCTACGTGCTTCGTCAAGTATAAGAATACTTTCGTATTTTTTATGATATAAATACGTTCTACGGATGGTAATACCGGTGTAAATGGTATGTTCACCAACTACATAGACGAAATCTTTCGTTTCGCCTGCGTTACGAATTTTCACTTTACCCGGACTTTTTTTCACACTATATGTACTATTGTTCACAACCATAGTGTTGTGCGCGTATTGTGAAACTAAATACGAGCGGAATGGGTCGTCACCGTAAAGGTACTTACCTCCGTCTATAAACCAATCTGTTTTGCCATAACGCAATACAAACGATAAGTCATCGGCATGTTTGTGTACCGTTGAAAAGCTCGCTGCCGTAAACGCTGTGTACAATGCGTCCGTGCTTGTCCACGTATTACGAAACACTGCGTAGCCACTTGTAGGATCGATATAATTTAACGGTGGTTGCGTTCCTGATTTCCCTTTTGAAATGATGTATTCCATATACGGGTGATGTGGATAACGCAGTGCCGCAATATTATCACGGAATGAATCACCGAATGATGGTCCACGCCACGTTTGGTCACTCATTTGTGCAAAATGTTGATCCATTTTCGCTAACATCGCTGTAATTTCTGGCATACTTTTTCCAAACTGCTCGATAAAGCGTTCGATATCTAAAATTAAATTTCGGAAAATGATGTGATAGCCTGGACTATGTTCTTTATGTGCACCTGACGCTGTTACGTCACGCTCTAAATGACCTAATATACGTGTAACACTCTTTTGCAACCATTCTTCACTTTCAGGAAATTCTGGAAAAACAAGCGCAATTTCAATGAGTGCTCGACTTTGGAAAATTCCGTGGTTATGCTGAAACATATAGTTTTTGTCATCGGCAATGTTCTCTGCATGCACACGCATGATTCCTTTGAACTTCTCTGCAAATTCTGTGTCATTCGGATTTACTTTGCTGTATTGTGACCAAAAATGAATGAGGCTCACAACACGATTTGACACTGCTGCACGGTACCATGAATACATACTTGGTGCGCTACTCTCAGGAATGTTTGCAGCGGCCCAACTTTCAACAAAAAACTTGGCACGTTCTAAATATTGAATATCCCCTGTTTTTTCATAGGCCGCTGTCAAATAGCTCACCATATTTAAACTGTGGAAATATAGTTGCCACGAGTTGTTGTTATACGGATTCATACTCCAATCGATTGGGTCTGCATAAGCAATTGCTGGCCAATCTGGACGTACGTAAATATTGCCACTCATAATGGTTTTTGAAATGTCTACAACGTCTTTCCCAGAAGCGGACGTCTTAAATACCCAGTAATCTAAAGGTCGTTCTCGTAGTACTTCGTCTGTATTCGCAAAAGATGTTGGCAGCATACTTAGTGTAAGAATCATTAGAACACTAATGATTGCAACCATTTTTTTTAATGATTTCATGATTTCCCCCTACTCTCCCCTTTCGACACTAAATGATCGAATATTTATATTATATCGCAAAATTGGTTTGATTTGTTTAACTTTTGGGTAGTTTCTTATTTTTCTGATATTTGCGGGTGGACAAGTTGATAATCGATTTCTATGAACATAAATGGTTACGCGAGAATTTTGTTCGGTAGTTAGTGTTACTACGCCAGCCGACTTCGCTTTCCTGTGGGGTCTTACTTTGCTACCTGTTCCACGGGAGTATACGTCATCTGACTCCGTAACACTTTGCTCGGAATTTGAGCCCGCGTTAAACCTTTTACATCCATTGGTTGGTTCCGGTGTCTAATCTCTTCGTTTCGGTGTCTAGTCTCTTCGTTTCGGTGTCTAATCTCTTTGTTTCGGTGTCTAACCGCTTCGTTTCGGTG
>JBOFGC010000349.1:0-10872 GCA_051648945.1 Bacilli bacterium | reverse complement strand
AAGGTTGCTGCGTAGGATGGGATACGTGGGCAACCTTTTTTGTTTCTAGATTCGATACGCTCGCGAGCGCTTGTTTTGAGTTAGGACGGCTAGGTCAGACACATTCAGAGCTATAACTATTCATGGTTTATCCATACGCATAATTATAATTAACTACCACACATTTTTATGAATATACTAAATATTCAACCGACGCTTCTATCCTATACTGATAAGAGTATACGAAAACCTCTCTTCACTAGTCGCCGGATTTATTTCCATAGCCTCTTCTAACTCAATAGAAACGTTGTTTGCAGGTATATTAACTGTTTGACCACTTTTTAATTTATCAATCATTTCTTGAGCGAGAGTACCCTTATACCTTTCACCATCTAACGTTTTAAATTCGAATGTATATCGTGAATTTTCACTGTCAGACAATAGACCTACTAAATTCCCTCTTAGATGAATTATCTGTGATTCGCTTTGTCCATTTAAAACCATGACATCGATGGCATACTTTATCTGTTCAATATTTAAAAAGGCTTTCTTAACACTTTTCTGAGGAGTTCCCCACTCAATTTTGATACTTATATTTGACTTTTGTAGCGCTTGAAGAAAATCACGATATCTTACAATAGCGCGCATTGTTAAGGTTGAAAGCATTTCCATTAACTGCTCTTTGTTTTTACTGTTATCTATTAATTGTATAAGTGATTCTAATGCTACTTGAATTGGGTTGTCAAATAACTCATTATTTTTCGCCTCCAATTTAATACCAACAGATGCTGCAAATGTTCCAGTATAATACATGGTTGCTTTATCTTTTAACACTTGAGGAATTCTCCCTTTATTCGAACCTTCTCTATCTACCAACGCATGTAGTAACCCCTGAGACTTTAACAGTATACCCCCCAGGTCTTCTGCACTAATAAGTTGAGAATGTTCGCCGTCATTCAAATATAACAGTAAAACATCCCTATTTAGTTGGTAAGCTTCTTCTTCTGCACTGAAGTTTTTTTCAGGTAACCTATTTTCGGGTAGCGATAACTTGGCAGTTGCTCCTGGCAAATAATCTTCTGTTAACTCTGAACACTTTAGTATTACAACATTGCCTTCTGTGTCATCAAAAGGGGTCGTTATATCCCAAATCCACCCTGTTTCTGCAAGGATTAGAGACTCTCTCAAAGTAATTTTACCAGTTCGTATCGCTTCTGTTCTCCTCGTACTTACGGGTACTAAAAACCACCTTTCACACATCTCATCATCATCCACTAAATGAACTAAAAATCTGTTTTTTATATTATCTTCGCATAGAAAAATAAATGGTCTATCATAATAAAGATAGTATTCGATTATTTCCATCTCCCCTAAAGGGGTTCTGAAGATGTCCATTTTTCAACTCTCCTTATATACAATAAAATTGACTTTCGACATTCTTATCCTCAAATACCCAATACGTCATATGTGATAGATAATTTTTGCTTGGCGTTTTCTTAAATCTACCAAATTCAGGATTAGTTTTACCAATAGCAATCTTCATCTTTGTAAGACCCTTTCTTTTATAGAAAACTGAACTGGCTATTGAACTACCCCCACTTAATTTTTTAACAAAAATTTGAAGTGGGGGATTCCTACGAACACCCTCCTATCGGAAGGTTTTTTAGTAGGCTATCCCCGTCGCACCGACGGTTTCACAAAACGAAGTATGGGATGTTAGACAACTAACGCCAAGGCTTCGATATTTTTACTTGCGTTCACATCGGCATTGTCTGTATGCCCGCAAGTTTGACAAACAAACGATGCTTGCGACACACGATTCTGCTTGGCAACGTGCCCACAGGCGTAACAACGTTGCGATGTGTATTTCGGGTTTACAAGAACAAGTTTCTTTCCATACCATGCGCACTTGTAGGCTATCATGGTGCGGAATTCTGCCCAACTCACCTCACTAATGGCTTTCGCAAGGTTGGGGTTCTTCTGCATGTTTTTTACTTTCAAATCTTCCATTCCGATAATGTCGTGGTTTTTGACTATCGCGGTAGAGATTCTTTGTAAGTAATCGATACGACAATTCACAATACGTGCGTGTAATCGTGCGACTTTAATGCGTTGTTTGTGCCAATTCGCGCTTCCTTTTTCCCTACGGGATAAGATGCGTTGTGCTTTGGCAACTTTCTCTTCCAATGAACGAAAGAATTTTGGATTCTCATATGGCTTTCCTTTTGAAAGGGTGGCAAACTTCGTCAATCCCATATCAATGCCAACAGAAACGTTTGTTTTGGGGAACGGTTGCACTTCCACCTCCGTAAGCAAGGCGATGAAATATGTCCCACTCGGCGTTCGTCGAATCGTTGCCCGTTTGATGACACCTTGCACATCTCTCGACTTGGCGTAACGCACAAGACCGAGCTTTGGAAGTTGAATATGTGTATCTGTCACTTTGATGTTTCCGTTCGTATATTTCGTCGTGTACGACTGCACAGGATTTTTCTTCGACTTGAACTTTGGCTTGTCGTTCTGTTTTTTGTAGTACCGTCCATACGCGTCTGCGACGCCTTCAACCGCAGCTTGCAAGGCGATGGCATCCACTTCTTTTAACCACGGATGGTGTTGCTTTAATTGCGCCACCGACTTGATGGAAGCCATTTTGTTAAAGAACATACTTTTGTATGTGTTTTCTGTCAAAAAGCCTTGTTGCACAAGTTCGTTAACAGATGCCCAAACCGCTTCTTCTTGACGTTGGCGTCCAAGCACGTAATTGGCGACAAAACGTGCACACCCAATGGTTTTATTGATGCGCTCACATTGTTCTTGATTCGGGTACAAACGAAACTTAAACGCTTTCTTTACAAGCATACGTATCCTCCTTTCTTTCTCCTATTTTGTACTATAACACGGCGTTTGCACTGCGGACAAACGGTGACACAAGGTTTGGCTTACGCCAAACGCCCATTCATCCCGCCACTTAAAACTGGGCTACGCCCTTCACATTTTTGAAGTGGGGGTGTTCTGGGCGGTATTGATAAACATTAGAAATACCCCCGATACATTCTAGCCAGTGATTATATCCACATATATTTTACCTGAAAATTACAAAATTTAACATACTTTTATTAAAAAACACTCCAGTCTACAGCAACTTCCAATATCAGCTCAAAAAAAAAACCGCTCCGCAGTTTTTTCTTTCCACAACCTATCGCACGCAAACTTACTTCCCTTTCCCACCTTCACTAGCAAACACCATCTTCCCTACCACAGCTGCCACAATCCCACCAACAATCGGTGCAAGAATGAACACCCACACTTGTCCGAGAGCTCCTCCACCAGCAAATAAAGCAGGCGCGAGACTTCGAGCAGGATTTACGGACGTTCCAGTGAGTGGAATTCCTAATAAATGTACGAGAACTAAACTTAGACCAATAACAAGTCCTGCAAACTCTTTGTTCCCTTTTTTCCCTGTTACCGCTACAACAACGAGCACGAATACAAACGTTAAAATGGCTTCTACTAAAAATGCGCCACCCATTCCGAGTGTGCCGTACGTATTTTGACCGAGATTTGACGTATCCAATTTTGCGTAGCGAAGAAATGCAAGTAATGTCATACTTCCAAAACATGCGCCGAGCACTTGCGCCACAATATAGTAGAGCAAATCTTTCGTTGGAATCCGTTTGTTTATATACAAGGCAACAGAAACAGCGGGATTAAGATGTGCACCAGACAATACGCCTACACTATAGGCCATTGCGATAAAAGCTGTACCAAACGCCATGGCGATACCAAGCGTATCTACACCAACTTTTCCACCTGAAAGAACGGCTGTGCCTGTTCCAAATAAAACAATTGTAAATGTGCCTAAGAATTCAGCAATGCCTTTGTGAAGCAGGACTGAATCACTTTGTGCTGTAGTATTGTTCGATTTCATGTTAATTCTCCTTTTTTACAGTAAACAAATATGAACCATTTAGATTTTTGTTATCTTGTGTAAAAAAAGAATTCTTATTCTATGAAATCATTCTACAGTCTCAACTCGATTTGAAATTGTAAATGGGTTTAATGATTTCTAGTACATCTACAGTATCATCGATATAATTCAATATATCTTCCATTCGTTTGTACGCATTAGGCGCTTCATCGAGCGTCGCTTCAGATACAGAACGCGTCCATACAGACTTCATGCTCTCTGTAAATTCCTCGATGTTAAGCAATTCTTTTGCCTTACGACGACTAAGCACACGACCTGCGCCATGGGGTGCTGAATAATTCCAATCCGCATTGCCTTTGCCTACAGCGATAATACTGCCGTCTCGCATATTAATTGGAATAATTAACTTCTCATCCTTTTGTGCACTGCATGCACCTTTTCGAATAATTTTATTTTCTAAATCGATGTAGTTATGCACACTCTCAAACGTTTCGATGACATTACATTGTAAGAATGCGAGAATGTCTTGTGCGATTGCCCGACGATTTTCGGAAGCGTACTTTTGCGCGATTTTCATATCTTGCAGGTAATCAAGCAATGCTTCACCTTCCAAATACGCAAGGTCTTTGTTCACTTCGACTTTTCGCGAACGGATTGCAACGATTCCTTCTGATATTTGCGCTGTTTGCCCATTTGCTTTACATTGCGCAACGTACTCTTTCACTTCTTCATCCGTACACGTTAATTTCTTGAACGCAAGATTTTGATAAAATTCTGCAACTTGTTTTCCTAGATTTCTACTTCCTGTATGAATGACTAAATACACATACCCCTCGGCATCTTGATTCAGTTCTATGAAGTGATTTCCGCCGCCAAGACTACCCAGTCCGTTTTCAATTCGTTCTATGTGAAGCAAAGCCTTATATTTTGATAGTATTCTCAATGATTGAATATCAATATTCTCAAACAATGCGTGTGGTGTAGCACGATTTGCCATACCATGTGGAATTGAATTACGAATAAAGTCATCTAGCGCTAAAAAATTGAGCGTGTCAGAACGAATATCTAATTTCTGAACGAGCATCCCACATCCAATATCCACACCTACAATATTACTTACAACCTTATCTGAAAAAGTAGCAGTGAAGCCAATAACAGCACCTTTGCCAGCGTGTGTATCTGGCATAATTCGAATGTTATGTCCTTTGGCCCAATGTTGATCACATATTTCTTTGATTTGGACCGCACATTGCTCCTCAATACAATCTGTAAAAACTTTTGCACCAGCATATTTGCCATCTAGTTCAAACATTCAAATTCCTCCTTCTTTTCCTTCAATTTTATTATTCAGAAATTAAAATGTAAACGAATTTCCAAAAACTTTACATTATTCATCTCCACCAGACTATTGACCTTCTTCTCCCCAAATTGTACAGTTTAAATGAGCGATTATTCGTGAAATTTAACAAAGGGAGTAAAATATGAAAAAATTCCGTACTCTAATTGGTGCTCTATTGTTTTTCGTCTTCATATCCGGCTGTTCAAACGAAAGTGCTGTGCCGGGGAACAAACAAGTTACATCTGACCGCGTTTCTTTTGTCGCTTCCGCACTAAATCACCTGCCTGAAGATTTTACGAAAGATTTACAAACTGAAGACTTCTCACTCGGAAACATCTACAACATTCATCAAATGATTCAATACACAGGAGACTTAACTGGTTTTTTCGCAAAAACTGATGGACTCGACGAATCATCTTATGAAACACTCAAAACAGAACTCCAAAAATACTATACTCCAGCATACACAAAAACAATCCTAGAATCACAGTTTAGAAAAGAAAACAAACTCTTTAAAAACATTGAAACCGAACCATTTGGCGCGTATTTGTATCCAATCAACGATGCTTTGGTTTACAAAGTAAAAAAAGGACCAGAAAGCTTTACAATTAGCGCCTCTGGGAATAACCTAGAAATCATCGAAGGAAAAATCGTACCAATTGCTGTTAAAATCACGGTTACATTTAAGAAAGTGGATGGAAACTTCCTTATTGATGAATTAGATTGGATTTCATAGAACGTTTAGAGAACAAGCGAATTCATTCGTTTGTTTTTTTAAAGGAGATGAGTTGATGAAAGCGATGGTATACACCTCTTATGGCCCGCCAAGTATACTCAGGTTAACAGATATCCCCGTTCCTACACAAAAAAATAATGAAGTTTTAGTAAAAGTACATTACGCTGCTGTAAACTCATGGGACTGGGATTTGGTTCGAGGTCGGCCATACATCACACGCCTCGGTGGATTTTTCAAGCCAAAATATCCTGTTCTTGGCGCAGATATTGCTGGTGTTGTATCAGCAGTCGGCAAAGATGTGACTTTATTTTCTGTTGGGGACGCTGTATTTGGAGATTTATCAGCATCTGGTTGGGGTGGATTTGCTGAATTTGTTACAGCCTCTGAACAAGCTTTGTCAAAAAAACCACCTAGTATGTCTTTTGATGACGCAGCCGCACTTCCTCAAGCCGGTGTACTCGCATTACAAGCGCTTCAAATGGGCACTGTTTCAGCGGGAACGAAGCTACTCATCAATGGCGCAGGTGGTGGTGTAGGGACTATTGCTTTGCAGATTGCGAAATCACTTGGCGCAGAAGTAACATGTGTAGACAAAAGCAGTAAACTGAGTGCACTATCCGCACTTGGTGCAAATGAAGCAATCGACTATGAAAAGGTAGATTTCACTTCACAAAATTCACAATATGACATGATTCTTGACGTCGTAGGTAACTACTCACTACGACACTATTTGGGTTCACTTCGAACTGGTGGCACTTATGTCATGATTGGTGGCTCAATCTCACTTGTCCTACAAATCCTCTCAGTGGGCTCAATCATAGCGAAATCAAATAACAAACATCTGAAAGTTCTTATTCACAAACCTAATGTTGATGACCAAAATACTTTAGGAGATCTGTGCACATCGGGTATTCTTACACCAATCATTGATAAAGTATATCCGTTACAAGACGTTGGGGCTGCGCTGCAATATTTGGGTGACGGGCATGTGTTTGGGAAAATACTTGTTCAGATCGATGACAATCAAAAATGATGACGCTATTCAATGCGTTAAATCCATCGGCTTCCTAATTAGATTTGCTCAATTGCACATTAGAATTGACCAATGCTCGATATATAACTTAGGTACCTCCATTCACGTTCTTAAATTCTATGGTTGCACTAAGAGTCGCCAAAGACCCTATGAAATCTGGTCCTAGGCGACTTTTAGACTAATGAAACTTTATCTATAGAATAAGATCCCGTTTCACAGAAGTTACCACTCCGAATTCATAGCATTTTCTCTATTTAATAATGATGATATTACACTCTTTACAATACTGTATTGTATATTATAGTACCTTTTGATATACTTTCACGTATTAAATAAACTGAATATTTACATTTTTTATACGAAACAGTTATTTAGTAATTCAATTAGGAAGGACCCTTGCTTATGAACATCAATCGAATCTCCTTCTACATCATCGGTATGGGCTTTGCCTCAATCAGTCTGTGGATGTATTTGGTCGCACTGAATTTAAAAATCCTATCACTAACGAATTCGCCCTATGCAATTGGTTTTCTCTACATCATCGTCCCTGCTTCTAGAATACTTACGAACTTGTGGAATGGAGGGCTCATCGACAAGTACAACAAAAAAACGATTCTTCTCACAATCAATATCATCCGCTCGATTCTGATCGGACTCGTTTGTGTCTTCGATGATATTGTAATCATCTATCTACTAACATTTTTAATGGGAATTGTAACCGCATTTTCTTCTCCAACATCCAATGTGTTCATTGCAAACAATGTTGAAAAAGACGAACGAGACAAGTTTAATTCCATCATGGGAAGTGTATATTCAGGCGCTATGCTAACAGGCCCTGCACTCGCTGGTATGTATATTAACTATAGTAGTATCAACAGTTGCATCTTGCTTTCATGTATTTTCTTCATCATTTGCGCATTTTTCATTGCATTCATACCGAACAAAGAACCGGAATTCACAACCGACGCTTCATCCACATCGGTTCACTTTTTACTAAGAGACTCGGTCTATACTTTACAATTTTTTAAAGAAAACAAAAAATTACTTCATGTTTTTTCATGCTTTTACTTGTCTGTTCTTATCGGTTATGCGCTAGATTCACAAGAAGCGACGTACATAACATTTAACTTGCATGCGACACTTCAGCAATATGGATTTCTCGTAATGGTCGCTGGTTTTGGTTCACTTGCTGCTTCGATTTATAATCGCTATCGACCTTCATCCATACCCACACTCATTAGTTGGAGTAGTATTCTGGGTGCTGTCTGCTACCTATTATTCTATCTTTCTTCTAATTATCTTTGGGCATGTGTTCTCTTCTTTGTTCTTGGATTTTGTTTAACAATGGCTTCGATTGGCTTTGCAACGTTCTTTCAAAACAATGTCCCTGCCCAGAAAATGGGGCGTGTTAGTGCCATTTTAGAACTCATTCAAGGTGTTGTCCAAATTCTACTAACATTAATATTAGGCTACTTTTCAGAAGTATTTTCTCTTCAAGTTGTGACTACCATTTTCGGTAGTATAGGGGTACTTTTTGCTTTTCTTTTATTCGAACTTTTACGTCGTAACAGAGCTGCATTTCAATAAGTATGAACCAGCACAGTTCAACATAAAGTGCTGGTTTTTTTGTTTTAAAATCGTTCGAACTTTCACATAGACTTCATTTTTTCATCACAATTTCACAGTAAAGTATTTACTATAAACACTATCGAAAGGTGAAAAAATATGAAGAAATCATTCTATCAAACGGTTTGGCGTTGGCATTTTTTTGCTGGCATAATTTTCGGACCGATTCTCATTATGCTTGCTATTACAGGTGCTATTTATTTATTTAAACCGTATGTAGACCCTATGTTGAACCAGGAACTACACTATGTGGATGAAGGAGCAACACCGAAAAGCTATTCTCTTATGATGAGCAGTGTCCAAAAATATAGTGGCGATTCTACAATTTCCAATTTCACTTCTCCCCTTGACGCAGATCGCTCTGCTCAATTTTCGGTGGAAGGGGAAAAGACGGGGACAGTGTACGTCGATCCCTATACAGCAAAAGTGCTTGGATTTAAGGAAAGTAGTAATCAATTTATGGATCTTGTCGTAGCGTTGCATGGTGAGTTACTCATCGGGACGACGGGCGACCGTATGGTTGAACTTGCAGCATCTTGGGCAGTTCTACTTCTCATTTCTGGTTTTTATCTTTATTGGCCGACCATTCGAAATATCAAAGCGCTTTTTAAATGGCCACAAAAATCCGATAAACGTTCTTGGTGGCGCACTACACATGCACTCGTTGGATTTTGGGGCAGTCTAGGCATCTTATTGCTCGTTCTGACTGGTCTTCCATGGGCAGGCGTTGCGGGTGAGCAAATATCAAAAATCGCGACAGCAACACATTCTGGCTATCCCGATGGCTTGTTTTCTGACCCTCCTTCCTCTGTCATTCCAACGAAGGACGTTGCGAAAACAGCGTGGGCTGCCGAAAATGTGCCCGTTCCGAAAAGTACACAGCAATCACCATCCTCACTCACCATCGATGAGATTGTGACGATCATTCAAAACAAAAAAGTGGCACCCGGATACACACTTACACTTCCTAAAGAGAAAACCGGTGTGTTTACTGCAGCTATCTTTCCTACTGATGTGAAAAAACAAGCAACGTTACATATTGACCAATACTCAGGTAAAGTGTTAGTCGACTTGCGTTTTCAAGACTATGGATTCTTAGCAAAAGTAATTGAAACGGGCATCGCACTGCATGAAGGACGTTTACTCGGTCCTGTAAATTTAATCATTTGTTTACTTTTATGTACTTCACTTGTTTTCATTGTCATTTCCGGAATTGTTATGTGGTGGAAGCGACGTCCAACCGGTACACTTGGCGTGCCTGTGCGAAGTGAAGGGAGAAATCCAATCCTATGGTATTTCATCCTCTTGCTCCTCGGTATATTAATGCCCCTTGCTGGTATTACAATGATCATTGCACTACTTCTCGATTTTTTGATTTTACGGAGATTTTCTATTTTTAATTAAATAAAACACACTCAAAAAGCCCGGTAAAATTTTACCGGGCTTTACATTTAAAGTATTAATTCACTTGCATCCAAGACGCAGTTTTCCCTGGGATTTCTCCACTTGTCCACCATTTCGCTTCGTATGTGAGTCCGCCGTAGAGCACGCGGTCGCCTTTTACATACGCTTTTGTGCTTATCCAAGCTTGCGCTGTTCCTGTATTTGGTGAAAGAAGTTCCCATGCTGGTGATGCATCTGGACGCTCTCCTTTAATCCACCAACGAGCTTTATATTGTTGTCCGTTATAGACAACAATTTCACCTGCTGTATACGCTTTTGAATCTACCCATGTATCAGCAGTAGGCGGTGATACAGGTGTCGCTGGTGTTGCAACGGAAATTGTATTGCTTTTTTCAGATTGTAATCCTTCTGCATCAACTGCAACAACAGCATATGTGTACGTTTTCGATGCTTGTACCGTTTGATCTAGATATGACGTGCCCGTTGTACTCCCAATTTTCACACCATCACGGAAAATGTTGTATGCAGTTACACCTTTATCATCCGTAGAAGCAGACCACATTAAATCTACTACAGTATCTGATACCTTCATTGTATGCAAACTACCTGGTGCTGAAGGTGCTGTATTTACTGGAGGTTGTCCAGGAATTGTCGCTGCAACTTCTGATGATTTTGATGAAGCATTCCCTGCTGCATCACGCGCAACAATACTATACTTATACGTTTGGCCTGCTGTTACTTTGTTGTCTGTCCATGACGTTGACGTTGTCGCTGCAACTTCTACACCATCACGATAGATTGCATATTGTGATACACCTACATTGTCT